>SABV01000290.1 GCA_009928855.1 Erysipelotrichia bacterium
CAGTTCTAAGCCTATACGGGCAATACTTGCCAACAAATTGTTTTTCAATCTTTGCGGTAGCTTTTTCTGCTGTAGCTGCTGTAACAAGATCTTTGGTTTTTTCTATAAGCCATGTTTCAAGAAGAACTGCATTCCGTTCATTTTCCGGGGCATTGATAGCGCTGAAATACCTTTGAGCTTCCGCCAGATACCACGCCGCAAGAGTATTGCCCGCTTTCATCATTCCGGCACTTATTTCAAGATTGCCTGTGCAAAAATATTCCAATAGCGCCGCCAGGCGCGTTGCCTGTTCTGCTGATTTGCTCGCAAAATCTCTAACGTCGGTCAATTCGCCTTGTGGCCTCAGCTCACGTTCAACCCGATTGAAGTAATCAATCCAAATTCTTTTCGCTTCTGTTGAAAGTGTTGCAGTCTCCAGAATAAGCCTACCGGCATCATCAAAACGATCTGGCTTGTCGAGAATTTCCCTGATTCTTGCATTAAAGCGGTCAACATTCGGCAATACTTCGCCGGATTCTTCATAAAAGCGCGTCCCTTGAATGGATTGCGGGCACGCTATTAAGCATCTCGCCCAAAAACCTGAAGATCTGGCAAGATCTCCTGACTGCTTCAGAAATTCATCAAGCGCCCCCTGTTGAATTGCAAGGCTGATTGTTAAGCGGCAATTTTGCAGATTTCCAGATTCCGACACCAGTCTTTTAAAAGAAATTGGTTCATCACTCCAAAATGAATTGAAGTTCCCAAGAGTATCAAGAGCGCTTTCCTTCCTCATTCCGTATGAACCGAATACCGCCCCGGCTTCGGCGCTAAACAACCCTGCTGAAGGCCATTCAGACAAGCCTTTTCTAAGTCCTTCAATAGAAAAGTTTTGGTACAGATAGTTCGGGCTTTTCGGCATTATTGGCTTTTCTTCATCAATAGCCCTCAAAGCATCTTTCACGGCATTGATTTTATCTGAACCTGCTGCCTGCTTTATTGCAGCAAGACAACCAGCCCTTTCGGCTTCCCAAGATGAAAGATTGCTCTGATATTCCTGCATCAAAGGCTTATTTTTTTCCGAAATTTCATTCTGACAATGCCTGATTGCACTTGTAAACGCTTTATCGGCGCTGCTTTTCCGGTCTCCAGAGTCAGCAATTATCAGAGTATATAGGCTAACCGGGCACTTTAACCGCGCATTTCTGGCAACGTCGATTTTGCTTTGAATTGCCAGACTCATTGCAGACAACCCGGACGCTGCAATAAATTCTATTGGTGCCTTGATATCTGCCTGAGCTTCGATAAATGCCGATCTAATTTTTTCTGGAAGATCTTCAATCGGAAAGGGTTCTGATTTCGTCCGGTCGATAATAGGGTCAGGGTCAGGCCAATTTGCTACAGCAGATACAGCAGGATTTCCTACAGCACAGGCCGGGATTTCGTTGTTTAATTCGTCGAGTGATTGAAATTTATTCATCTCATCACCTCAACTGGAAGCTGTCTAGGTTGATTTTCTCCAAGATTCCAACCGTTATTGAACGTGATTTCGGCATGTGCAAGGGTATTGCTGCTGTGCTTCCGTTCAAGAAACGCCCTGATAAAGTGTGATTCTACGGCGCTGCGACAAAATAAGCCCGTGAAGCTTAATTCTCCGGCTCTAATCGCCGCCCGGTATAAGGAAGATGTTCCGCAACCTTCAGGAGCATTGCAGATATTTTCCAGCTCTGAATTGATAGCAGACAATACATATCCCTCAAGGCGTGGATTGCCTTTAATGGGAATTATTATCGCCGTGGGACGTGTAGCGGCCGCCACGATTGTTTCATAACGAAATGGAACCGCGCTGTAATTTATCCACAGGTCACTGTCAAAACTTGCGAAACAGGCCCGGCATACATCAGAGCCGGATTTATCAAGCTGAATCCCGTATTTTTCAAAAAAGTATTTTTCAAGGTCTCTGAATGCGGCCTTGCACTCTGTATCATCGGCAATATTTACCCTGACAAGTGTTTTAATGCCGTGCGCGGGGCTCAGGAATACTGAGAAAATATGATTATCTGCCTTCAATGCTGTTTTCAGCTTGATTGCTCGCTCATGGCTCAAGCCGTCAATGTCGGCGACCATAACGCCCGAAGGCTGTCGCAGGTTCTCTTTTTTCCGACACGGCAAAAAGGTTCCGGCGAATGTCGCAAAAGGCAACCGGCTTTTCAGGCTCGAATATTCATCGGCCCGGCCTTCTGCATCGAGTTCTCTGAGTCTCAATACTTGCTGAGCCCATCGGCCCGCTCGTATCGCCTGAAGAACATCGCCGACCCTTGCTGTTTTTCCTGCATCGCCGATTGAGAAGCCGCAATACATGCTGATTTCTTGATTTTCTGGCTGAATATTGGTATAATTACCTATGCAAGATGCTTCTGCCGCCTGTGCCGGGCGGTTTTCTTCTTTTAGCATGGCTTCAGGCCTCCTGCTTGCTCATATTTTCGAGCAATTCAAGAATTGAAGCTGCTGGCCAAAATACGCAACGGCCATTTTTAACGGGTTTCGGGAATCTGCCTGACCGAACGCCGCTAAGCCAAGTCGAGCGGCAAACGGGCACAAGCTGTAATACCTGTTTTAGTCTGAGAAGAGCGCGGGGCTCTATTTTGCTTTGCATGGGAATGCTCCATAATTTTAAACCAAAATATTCAGAGGCTGTTGCATCTGAACGGCTTTACATCATGTGAGCACCCGGCTCTTGCCTTCGTTCCCGCGATTTATTTCGCGTTATCCGGCGTTCCGCCAACTAATACGCCTGTCAACTGGCTTGCTTGCTGTCAGGGTCTCCGGCTGTTCGTTGGCTTCAAGACTTCCATCTTGAGAGGCTGGCCGTAGATTGTTTTTTCCTTTCGTTCATGTCCAAAGAATACCAGTTTTAGGCAACTTGTGTCAACCCTCTTTTTCGCTGTTGGTGCGGGTAAGGCAAGCATTTTTTAAAATTTACCGCTCAAATTGGCCTGTGTAAATGATTTCAAGAGCTGAAAAAAATTAAAAATATTTTACCTTGTAACCCTGATTGAAAGCTTTTTTTAAAGCATTCTGATTTTTATCGACACCTTATCGGGTCTTTATCTATCGCGTTAATGACTGAGAAGCTTTCTGGCAAAGGGTTCTGAGGAAACTCTATCAATCTCGCGGTTTTATCAGGGGTTAAGCCTTTTACTTTTCAGCTCATCAAGATAATCAGCCCATGCCTGCATCATTTTCACGCGCTCTTCAATCAGCGTTGTTCTGTTGTATGCTCGCCCGTGCATGTCTTTTACTGCGTGTGCAAGCTGCAATTCAATAGCGGGAACTGAAAACTTTAATTCCTCATCAAGCAAGGTTCTGGCTGTTGCCCTCCAACCGTGCCCGCTGTGCTCTTCTTTGCCTATTCCCATGCGCCGGAATGCTGCCAGAATAGCGTTATTGCTCATCGGCCTATCTTTTGAGGTAGGGGCCGGGAAAACAAAGCGCCCTTGCCCTGTGATTAACTTCAGTTCTGCCAGAATATCAATAGCCTGCCTGCTTAATGGCACAATGTGAGGCGCTTTTGTTTTTGAAGCTTCAAAGCACCACTGAGCCTTTTCAAAATCTATTGCGGCCCATTCTGCATGGCGTAGCTCGCCGGGCCTTACGAATACCAACGGGGCAAGCTTCAGGGCTGCTTTAACTATCGCCGTGCCAGAATAAGCATCAATCATTCTGAGCAATTCACCAACCTTCTGAGGTTCTATTGTGGCGGCCATGTGCTTACTTTCAACCTCTGTAAGGGCTTTTTTCACTGCCGGTATAGGCGTGTTTTCTGCTCTGTCTGTTGCAATGGCGTATAACATAACCTCGCCACAACGCCCGATAATCCTGTGAGCCGTTTCAATGGCATCTCTTGCCTCTATTCGTTCAGCAACCTGAATAAAATCGGCTGCTTTCAATTCGTTAACGGGCTTCTGGCCTATATATGGAAAAACATCTTGCTCAAGACTAACGATAATCCTTTTCTTGTGGCTCTCTGCCTTGCCCTGCTTCTTTTTGTGCCACCATTCGCGGGCGACCACTTCAAAACTGTTACTCAGTGCAGTCTCTTGAGCTGCCTTTTCTGCCTGAATATGGGCGGCGGGGTTAACGCCTTTTTTGCTGAGGTTGTAGAGCTCTTCTGCCTTCTCTCTGGCTTCCTTCAGGCTAACTTTCGGCCATGTGCCAAGAGACACCAATACCTGCTTGCCCTCATATCTGCACCTGAAGCGCCACCATTTTTTATCTTTTGAGAAAACGTAAAGGTAAAGCCCGTTATTATTATCGGGGTGTGTATCAAATTTTTTGCCCGGTGTAACGTCAAGGGTTTTGATTCTCTGCGGGTTTATGCTCATGTGTGTATAACCTCTTTTGAAAACATCGTCTTATACACGCAAAATATACACAACCGTGTATAATTTTTCAAGGTTCATTATAATTCAATACTATTCAGACAAACAAAAAACCCGCTTTATCAGCGGGCTTTAAACACTACATTGAACCTTTTTAAATCTTTGTTCAGTGGAGGCGGCGG
>SABV01000291.1 GCA_009928855.1 Erysipelotrichia bacterium
CTGGCAAGCATTCTGGCCGTTGTAACCGCCAGTTCATATCGACTTACATTTTGGTATCCAGAAAATTTACCGGCCGAAGTCCCCTTGAAAATTCCCTCTTCGCTCAGCTTTTTAACCGCATCATAAGCCCAGTGCGAAGACGAGATATCGTTAAAGGGAGAAGCAACAGCGACTCCTGCCCAGAGGGTCATCATAGCGAGAGGCAGAAAAAAGCGTTTCATAGGTGCTCCAGAAATAAAAATTAAAAACAGGGCCCGAAACAAAACTTTTCAGACCATTACCGAAAATCCATGTTCAGGCTCAGGAAAATCTTTTCTTATGAGCTCTGGAACACAATCAATCAGATCACGCTGCAAAAGGAACGTAAGATCATCGGCCATGCCAATTTCGGTAACCGCTTTGCCTGCACCTGACATTTCAAGCAAACGGCGGTCGTCGCGATAATAGCCAGAAATGCCAAGAGCCGCCTGAGCGCCATCACCTAAAACAAAAGTTTCACTCGAGGAAATAAGCGAAATAAGCCTTGAAACAAGAAAACCGGCACAATAAGCATCGTCTATGGCAAATTTTTCTTCGCGGCCTGCGCAGACCAGAAGAATATCCATATTATTGGCCTGAGCCGTCTCATAAGCCTTTTGAACAACCGAAGCGGCATTAAGGAAGCAACCAAGATAGACATGCGGCGCCATAACCAGATCTGCAACTGCTCTGGTGCCGTTGCTTGAAGTAAAAATGAGAATCCTGCCCTTGAGATCAGCTTCAAAATACTGTCGTGGGCTATTGCCAAAATCGAATCCTTCTGGCGGCAGCCCTCTGCGCTCGCCGCAGAGCAGCGGATGTACTGTTTGCTGAGAAGCAAGTCGACTGGCTTTTTGAATGGTCGTTGTCAGAATAACTCTCTGCGGCTTTTTCGACATAATGACAGTCAGGCTTGAAGTCGCCCTGACAACGTCTATGACGATACAAACTTTGCTGGCCAAAGCCTGCACCTCGGCCGGAGTGAAAGCGACATCAATCTGCATTATCAGTTTCTCTAATTAGATGATTTAAAGCGCTGCTGCATCACTGTCTGACAGAGCTTTACTGTTTCGCGCGTCTCAAGACGGCAACGTGCGATCTGGTCAAGCAGTTCATCTTTTTGCCCGCATGGCTGGTTTCTTAAAAGACTAAGAAGCAATTTATCGTGATTTTCGTTGCTACGACAAATGTGATCAAGACGTTCGAGAACCATAAGAAGAACGTGATTCAGATCAGTAGCGTCACCACGGGGTTCAACGGCGACTGCCTGCGCCGGTTGTTCAATCTCATCGGGCTCACCCATAACCTTGCGGGCTTTTTTGATAGAAAGTTTTTCGTCTTTGAGAAGTCTGAGAATCGAATTGATGGTATCAAGGTGTCGCTGACGGTAAATTCTATGGCCGCCCCTGCTGCGCTCGACATTGAGCAACACAGGAAACTGCTGTTCATAATATCTCAGAGTATGTGACGCCAGCCCTGTAAGGCGGCTTATTTCTGCAATGGAGAACTGATCAGCCATGATTTATATTATGCCCCCTCAGAAAATTGGCACATTTTTCGGGCCAGCGTTCTGGCTGTGTGACTAATGCAACGAATAGCAACAGAACCACTGAAAGAACCACAAGAAACATGCGTAACCTCCTGATCTAGATGAAAAATGAGAACGCGGTGATAGTATCGGCTCAGATTTAGTATTTTTTAATGATTGTCAGACTTTTTACTTTTCCACTTCTCTGATAAACGAGTTGTCTGAATTTATAACCGTAGATGCAAAGTTATCACCAAGCAGCAGTAGCGGTTCCCAGGAATTTTTGCCGGCGTCGGCAAACGTTATCGCTGCAGAATCTGTCTGCGCAACGGTCACATCTTCTTTCGTAATGGCCGCCGAAACAACCACATCAATCGCAGCATCTGCACTAACTATGGATTCAGGGGCAGCAGTTTCGATTGCGGCCATTGGCGCGACTGTTTCGCGATTAATAGCAACGATAGTGGCATCGACACGGTGTCCCTGCAGCCAGGCCAAAAGCCATGCGCGGGTATTTACGTCAGGAGGATGCTGCGGCCCCATGGTAAGAGGCGTCGCCTGGTTATAAACCCGTTCAAGCTGGTTGCGCAAACGCTCTTCAAGCTCATAAAAACGCCGTTTCGTTTCGCTGCCCTTAGCGTTCGCCAGTTCTTCACCACGGGCACCCCACCTGTATTCGATGGCGTGGTATGGATCAAACGACAAATCGAAAAGTCGGGCGGTTACATCAGAAAAAGCAAGCAGCACTCGACGGTTGTCAGAGGTCACATAACTGGTGCAAAGTTGCGGGTCAAGCTCGTCATATTTTTGTAGAAATTGTGCAGCAAGGTTTTGCGAATTCAAGCCGCTTTGTTCTGCATCCAATATCATCTGCCGGGTTCGGTCGTAAAACTCGCGAAAGGCAACTTTAAGACGGGCATCGCGCGAAGGTGTCGAAAATTCTTCCCAGAGGCCGTCTGTTCCGTATATGTTCCAGGGAAGAGCACCCGGATGTGGCATTTTATCTATGCCTTTTTCTATGCTCAGGTTTACGGCAATAGCTCGATAGCTTATATCTTCGTGAAGATCCTTCATCATGAATGCAAATTCAGTCACAGGATCATTACAACTGCCATCGGCAGTCATGGCCTGTCGTATATACTCATGATAAGAAAGTCCTGATCGGCCACGATACGAAAAGGTTTTATAAAACTGGTCATCTTCTGAATAATCAGCGATGTTGTGATTACGAGTTCTGACCGTTCTGGCTTCAGAGGTGTAACGGATCGGTCGCCAACGCTTAAATCCACCGCCATTAGACTTGGAGCCACGGGTGAATTTAGCTCCAAACCATGGTTTAGAGATCGTTCGGTCGGGGTGCGCATCAATCATTCTTATGCGCCCATTTTCGGTAACTTTTGCCACCACAGCGACATGACCATCGGGGTCATAGTAAATAGTGCCGGGCACTATTGACTTTTTGCCCACTTTTACCGGGTAATGGTCAGAATCTTCCATATCAGAGGCCATTCTGAAATAACCTGAATTGATCAAAGTCACCTGGCTGAAAAGTTGCTGCGGCGACGAAAAATAGTCCTGATCCTTAAAAGCAGTCGGCCGGTTGCCCCTGCTATACCTTTCGTCACCGCCCTTTCCCGAGATGGACGCGGTATAACTGAACGGCAGCCTGAGTTTATATGCGACATAAGCCCTTAACAAATAGGGCAGATCAGCACAGTCAGACAACAAATTAAACTTTTTGTCTTCTTCGCCATATAATGGATTAGCTTTCGGGTCTTTGATAAATTTGTTGAGATTTGAATATTTTGAATCGCCGAGACGCTCGACAAAGTCACTGTATGTTTTTTCGTCGTCTTCAGACCAGATGTTGCGACAAAGCTTCCAGGCCGTTGCATCAGCGTTTGTGGCCCAGAAAACAAAAGTCAGCATAAAAAAGCAGACGCTCAAAATATGCCATTTTTTAAAAGTCATAAGTGCTTCGATAAACTCCTGATATGCCCAGAGAGATCGACAAAACCGTCGTTTTTTTTAACACCGGCCTCAAAATTTTGAGAAATTGTTTTAATACGAAGGAATATAGCAGTGAAAAAAAAGCGGGCTTATTCCGATAATCTGAGCAATGAAAAATCGGCAAACAATTATCTTTATGGCCTGTCTGACTCTAACCATTTTACTGCTGCTGCCAGGATACAAACAGCAGGCAGAAAACGGGTATTTTCCGGCTCCGCTCGCCAGCCCCACCATTTCATTTTATGCCAACATTTCTAATTCTGGCCTTTATGACAAAGGCAGAACAAATCCTGAAACGATCAGCAATATAAGCGCTGGCATCAAAAAAATATGCACAAGCCGAGGTACACCTGAAGCAGAAATCAATAAGATAGCTTCGAGCACCGAAATAATTTTGCATGAGCGCATATTGAGCGGCATTATCAAACCCTATGAAATGTTTTTTTATTTTCAGAATGCGCAAAACTTTGCCGTAATTCTCGGTGGTGAATTTGCCAGAGACAAAATAGCCGATTTTATCGGCAAAGATAAAGTAAAAGTCATGCCTGAGGCTTTTTCGACGCTGATAAGAAGATCTGCCGATGAGCAAGATACGATGCATCTTGAAATCAGAAACGATATGCTGGTTTTATGCCCCGAAAACATTGCCGGAAACATTCTTGAAAATATAAACCTGCAGAAAAACCTTTTAAGCGACGATCTGAAAGCTTTCAGCAAGATGGTTACAGCACGCCCGGCACTGGCAGTCGAAATAAACTTTGAGGCTCTGCAAAACAACAGTTCAAAAGATGCTCTGCCTGTATGGTTAAAACCACTCAAACATTTGCGACTTATCGCCGCCGATCGCATGACCAAAATACAAATGTATGTTCCTGACGGCACGGCAAGAGAAACGCTCAGCGCTAAAGCCCGGGCCGCACTACCGGGTATCGAAAATGCCATAGGTAATATTGCGAGCTTCAGTCTTGCCCTTAAAGGTAACAG
>SABV01000033.1 GCA_009928855.1 Erysipelotrichia bacterium
ACCGAGAGAATTCTGTATTATACCGGTAAGGCATATAAAATGGGTGAAGTTCACGAAGGAACCGCAGTCATGGACTGGATGGTCCAGGAGCAGGAGCGCGGAATTACAATCACCAGCGCAGCGACTAAATGTCACTGGCGTGATTGTGATATCAATATTATAGACACACCCGGGCACGTGGATTTCACTGCCGAAGTAGAACGCTCGCTTAGAGTGCTTGATGGGGCAGTGGTGGTTTTTTGTGCGGTTGCCGGTGTACAGCCACAGTCAGAAACTGTGTGGCGCCAGGCTAATCGTTACAGAGTGCCAAGAATTGCTTTTGTTAACAAGATGGACCGAGTTGGTGCCAATTTTGAAAGAGTTGTAGAGCAGATCTCTGAAAGGCTGGGTTCAAAACCCCTTCCGATCGTTCTGCCGGTTGGCGCTGAAGATAAGTTTATCGGCCACATTGACCTGATAACCATGCAGGAACACCTGTGGGACGACGAAGCAAACAAAAAACTTGGCGCAGAATTTAAAACGGTCGAAGTCCCTGTCGAATACCTCGAACAGGCCAGGGCGGCAAGAGACGCCATGATTGAGACTATTTCTGCTTTTAATGATGAGATTCTTGAGCTTTATCTCGAAGAGAAAGAAGTTCCGGCCGATCTGATCAAAAAAACTCTGCGTGAAGCCACGATTTTGAACAAAGTTGTTCCGATTCTCTGCGGTTCAGCGTTTAAAAACAAAGGTGTCCAGGACTTACTTGACTCTGTCACAAATTACCTTCCTTCTCCTCTCGATATTCCGCCGGCGATCGCCTATCAGCGTGAAACCCACGAAGAAGTGTTGATCAAGCCTGATCCTGAAGCTCCTTTCTCGGCGCTTGTCTTTAAAATTGCTACAGATGCACACGTTGGTAAGCTTGCTTACCTGAGAATTTATTCAGGAAACATTGAATCCGGAAAAGTGGTTTATAACGTCACCAGAGACGGCAGAAAAGAACGCATCGGGCGCCTGCTTCAAATGCATGCAAACCAGCGCCAGGATCTGCCGTGTGCTAATGCTGGTGATATCGTTGCAGCGGTTGGTCTCAAAAATGTTGGTACCGGTGATACTCTCGCCTGCTCAACTGATCACCCGACTCTCGAAAAGATCATTTTTCCTGAAACAGTAATTTCAGTTGCTATTGAGCCCAAAACTCAGGGCGATCTTGCTCGTCTGACTGAAGTTCTAGAAGCATTGATGAATGAAGATCCTACTTTTAAGGCCAAAATAGACGCTGATACCGGTGAAACACTGATTTCGGGTATGGGCGAGCTTCATCTTGATATTATTGTTGACCGTATTTTACGTGAATTCAATGTAAAAGCATCGGTTGGCAAGCCTCAGGTGGCTTACAAAGAGGGAATCACCTGCACTGGTAAAGGTGAAAGCCTTTATGAGAAGCAGGTTGGCGGTAAAAATCAGTTTGCTCATGTTGTTGTTCAGGTTTCACCTCTCGAAAGAGGTAAGGGTTTCCAGTTCAGCAATTGCATGAATAATGCTGTATTGCCACCACTTTTCGTTGCTGCTATAGAAAAAGGTTGCCAGGATGCCATGAATGATGGTATTCTAGCTGGCTTCCCGGTCGTTGATGTGTTGGTTAAGCTTGTTGGTGGTTCGCATCGCGAAACTGAAAGCAATGATGTTGCCTTCAAGATCGCCGCTTATGAAGCCATGAAGACAGCCATGCGCAACGCCGGACCGGTTCTTCTTGAACCCTTCATGAAGGTTGAGATCGAGACTCCTGACCAGTATATGGGCGATATCATCGGCAATATGAATTCAAGGCGCGGTAAAGTAATCAACATGGAAATACGTGAAGACATCAGACTCATCGATTGTCATGCGCCTCTTTCCGATATGTTTGGTTATTCAACCCAGTTGAGATCGCTCTCTCAGGGACGCGCAACCTTCACAATGGAACTGCTCCATTATGATGAAGTTCCCAAGGCAGTTACTGAACGTATCCTGGGCGTGTTTGGCTACCACCAGCCGCCACAACAAATGATGGCCGGCGACATTTAAGCATTCCCGGGTATCTACTCTCTGATTGAAATCCAAGGAGGATTTTAAAATGGCTAAACAGAAGATGCGGTTGTCTCTGAAGGCTTTTGATCATCGTCTTCTCGACCAGTCAGTTGCCAGAATCTGCGACACCGTAAAACGCACTGGAACCAAGATTTCCGGACCTATCCCTATGCCGACCGAAATCCGGAAATACACAGTTCTTAGATCACCCTTTGTTAACAAGGATGCACGTGAACAGTTCGAAATGAGAGTTCACAAACGCAACATCGACCTGTATAACCCATCAGGTCAAACTGTTGATTCTCTCATGAACATGGACCTTCCCTCCGGCGTTAACATCGAAATCAAGATGTTATAATCTGGAAGGATAAAGGAGGAATAAAATGGGCGTTAAGGCAATATTGGGTACCAAAGTTGGTATGACCCAGATTTTTACAGATGATGGAAACGTGGTTCCTGTAACCGTAATAAGCGTAGGCCCCTGCACAATTATCCGCAAGGGTGACACAAGCGTTCAGGTTGGTTACCGTGAAATCAGACCAGAAGCAGTTAAGCGTCTGCTTAATAAACCACTGCGCATGAGCTTTGAAAAAGCCGGTGTCAAACCGTTCCGTTTCGTAAGAAGCTTGCCCGCTGACGAACTTGAAGCTATTGAGCCACTCACAGAAATCAATGTTTCAATGTTTAAAGAAGGTGACCAGGTAAGCGTCACCGGAACCAGCAAGGGTAAAGGTTTTTCCGGCGCAATGGAACGTCATAACTTCAACGGTTCTCAGATCACCCATGGTGCATCTGACCGCGCACGCGCGACCGGTTCCTGCGGTTCTGGTACTAACATGTCACGCACTATGAAGGGCAAAAGGCTGCCTGGTCAAATGGGTAATGTTCGTCGCACAGTTAAGGGTCTTAAGATCGTTAAGATTGACGAACAGAAAAACCTTCTGTTGGTAAGGGGTTCCATCCCTGGAGCAGCCAATGGTCTGGTTATCATCAGACGGCAGGCTTAAGGAACGGAGGAAAAAATGGAAACCAAAATTTTTAAAATGAATGGAACCGCTGGCGGTTCGGTTAATCTTGATGACAGAGTTTTTGCCTGCAAGGCACATCCTCAGACCATCAACGACGTGGTTAAAGCTCAGCTGAACAATGAACGCCATGGTACTGTTTTTACCAGAACTCGTGGTGAAATCAGCGGAACAACCAAAAAAATGTTCAAACAAAAAGGTACTGGTCGCGCCAGACAGGGTGACATCAAGTCTCCTCTGCATCTCGGTGGTGGTACTGTTTTTGGTCCCAAACCCAGAATTTTTGACCAGCGACCTCCTAAAAAGGTTGTTGACAGAGCTATTGTTGGCGTGCTGACCGAACTGGTAAGCAATGGTAACATTCGCGTTGTCGAAGGTCTTGAATTTTCAACCGGTAAAACTAAAGACGTTGCAACTTTCATGGAATCTCACAAGCTGAACAAGGTTCTGTTTGTAGTTCCTGAAATTTCAGACAACACCAGACGTGCCGTCTCTAACATCAAAAATGTTAAAGTTGTTACACCCATGCACGTAAATGTAGTCGACCTGCTTAAATATGGTAACGTAGCCATCAATGATAAAGCAGTAAAAATGCTCGAGGAGGTACTCGTAAAATGAAAGCACCTCAGGACATCGTAATCCAGCCAATCGTTTCTGAAAAAAGCTACGACCGCATGGGCGAAGGTATCTACCAGTTCAAGGTTGCCAAGTGTGCTAACAAGCACGAAATTAAAGACGCTGTTGAAGCTCTCTTTAAAGTTACCGTTAACAAGGTGAACACCGTAACTGTAGTTAGAAAGCCCAAACGTCGTGGGGTTTTCCGTGGTTTCACTTCTTCATGGAAGAAAGCCATCGTTACCCTCAAAGAAGGCGATTCTATCACTTTCTTTGAAGGCATAGCCTGACCCAGGAATAGGAGAAAGTCATGAGTTTAAAAGTTTTTAAGGCTATTACCCCCTCACGTCGCTTTATGACCGGTTTCGATTTCAGTGACATCACTGCTGACAAACCTCATAAGCCCTTGTGTGAGTGGCTGAAAACCACAGCTGGCCGTAATCATCATGGTCACGTTACTCTTCGTCACAGAGGCGGCGGTTCACGCCGACTGTATCGCATAATCGATTTCAAGCGCAACAAAGACGGCGTTCCCGGTGTTGTTGCAACTATTGAATACGATCCTAACAGAACCTGTCGCATTGCTCTGATTAACTATCGCGATGGCGAAAAACGTTACATCATAGCTCACGAAGGTATCAAAGTTGGCGACGTTATTGAGAATGGCATCCATGCAGATATTCTTCCCGGTAACTGTCTCCCTCTCAGAAATGTCCCCCTGGGTTCAACTATCCATCATATCGAACTGAAGCCGGGCAAAGGTGCTCAGGTCGCAAGATCAGCAGGCGCCAGCGCACAGCTCGTCGGTAAAGAAGGAAAATATGCCCAGATAAACATGCCATCCGGTGAAATGAGAATGGTTCTCATTGACTGCCGCGCCGTTATCGGTAAGGTAGGCAATTCTGATCACATGAACGTCACCATCGGCAAAGCTGGCCGCAATAGATGGATGGGTTGGCGCCCGTTCGTCAGAGGTTCTGCAATGAACCCATGCGATCACCCACACGGTGGTGGTGAAGCCAAGACCAGTCGCGGTAGAACTCCTGTTTCTCTCTGGGGTAAACCTTCTCAGGGTTACAAGACCAGAAAGAAAAAGAATCAGACCAGCCGACTTATCATTTCACGCAGGAAGAAGTAAGGGAGAAACACAATGGCAAAAAAAGCTCCATTTGTTTGTGTATCATTGATTAAACGAATTCAGGACATGAACCATGCCGGCGAAAAGCGCCAGGTTAAAACATGGTCCAGAGCCTCGACCGTATACCCCGAAATGGTTGGGCATACTATTGCTGTCCATAACGGTCGCAAACACGTTCCTGTTTTCATCACCGAAAACATGGTTGGCCACAAGCTGGGTGAATTCGCACCCACAAGAACCTTTAAGGGTCACGCCAACGAAAAAGCTGTGAAGCTTAAATAAGGGAAGGAGAAATAAGAATGTTACGACTTGTTGGTGTAACCATTCCCGATGACGTTGATCTGTTCAATGGCCTGCGTATGATTAAAGGCCTTGACACTAAGAACAGCCGCGCAAAGATCGAAACCGTTCTGACCAAGGCTGGTCTCTATAATCGCCAGTTGCAGCCCAACGGCAAACTTGAAAAAGTTTATCCAAAGGTTGCCGACCTGAGCTGGAAAGACAAATCCAGACTTATAGATGTTCTGGAAATGCCCAGAGCAGTCCTGAGAAACATTCACAGCAGCCCGAAAAAGCTCAGACTCATTGCTGATGCTATTCGTGGCAAAAGTGTTGACGAAGCACTCTCTATTCTGCAGTTCATGCAGAAGGGTGGGGCGCCGACTCTGCTGAAGCTTCTTAAATCAGCTATTGCCAATGCCGGCAGCAATCATGAACTTCGTGCTGACGATCTTTATGTTGCCAAAATTACTATCGACGGTGGCGCCACCATGAAGAGATTTATGGCTCGTGCACGTGGTAGAGCCTGCCGCATCAGAAAGAGAACTTCACACGCCAAGATCGTTCTGCGTGAAAAATTCTCAATGGCCAAAATTGCTGTAAGCGAAAAAACACAGTCTGCTGCTGCTGCCAAGACTACTAAAAAAGCTTCTACCGCTAAAACTGCTGGCAAGACCACCGCAGCCAAAGCCGAAAAACCAGCTGCTGCAAAGAAAACTGCCACCAAGAAAACCACCAAATCACAGGGAGGTAAAGAATAATGGGTCAGAAGATTAATCCAATCGGAATTCGTCTTGGCATTACCAGAACCTGGGATTCCAGGTGGTATGCGAAACGTGCAGACTATGCTAAATTCGTGCATGAAGATGTAAAGGTTCGCGACTTCATCGATCTCAAGCAGTTCCGCCGCGAAGGCATCAGCAAGATCGAAATCGAACGCAAATCAAACAACAAAATGCGCATCACTATTCATACTGCTAAACCCGGTGTTATCATCGGTCGTGGTGGTGACAGGGTTGAAGTTCTCAAAAAAGAACTTGAAGAACTTACCGGCAAATCAGTGTTTTTGAACATCCAGGAAATCAAGCAGCCCGATACTGATGCAAAACTTATTGCAGAAAGCATTGCTATGCAGCTTGAACGCCGCGTTTCTCATCGTCGTGCCATGAAGCAGACCATCAGTCGCGCTATGCGTGCCGGTGCCAAGGGCGTTAAAATCCTTTGCTCAGGTCGTCTCAATGGTGCTGAAATCGCTCGTCGCGAATGGATCCGTGAAGGTCGCGTTCCTCTGCACACTCTGCGTGCAGATATCGACTATGCTACTGATACTGCAATCACTACTTTCGGCTGTGTTGGCGTAAAAGTCTGGATCTTCAAAGGTGAAAAGATCGGCAAGGCGCACCTCTATAATCGCGAAAGCACAACCGCTACAACACCTGTTAATACTAAGAAGTAAGGAGGGACCAAGCAATGTTGATTCCCGCAAGGACAAAATTCAGAAAACAACATCGTGGCAGAATGACCGGCATGGCAAAGGGCGGCAAATACCTGGCCTTTGGTTCCTTCGGTCTTCAGGCTCTTGACCCGCACTGGATCACCAGCGCCCAGATTGAAGCGGCTCGTAAGGTTATCACCAGAACTGTTAAACGAGCTGGTAAAATGTGGATTCGCGTATTTCCGGACAAACCAGTATCGAAGAAGCCTCTCGAAACCCGTATGGGTAAGGGTAAAGGCGCCCCGGAATTCTGGGTAGCAGTTGTCAAGCCAGGCAAAATTCTGTTTGAACTCGAAGGCGTGCCCGAAAATATCGCAATCGAATCCCTGACTCAGGCAGCAAACAAACTCCCGATCCGCTGCCAGGTAGTCTCCAACAATAGCTAACAGGAAGGTGACAAATGAAGAATCGAGAAGATTTTTCTGAACTCAACGAGCAAGAACTCGAAGAAAAATATAAACACTTCAAAGAAGAACTGTTCAACCTGAGGTTTCAGGCTGTAACTGGGCAGCTGGCGAATCCTTCACGGATAAGCCTTGTTCGCCGTAACATCGCTCGCGTCAGAACTTATCTGACCCGCATGGAAAAGGTCAAAATTCACCAGCTTCTTAAGGCTGAGTATGACGCTCTTCTCAAAGAGGAAAAAATTGACAGCATGAAGACTCCTCTTGTCGAAAAGATCGCCAAGCTTAAAGCCCGCCTGTCTCTCAAAGCGCGTAAGGTCAACCAGGAAATTCGCTCTAATTGCGACAAAAAGGTTACCGAATTGCTCAAAAACATTCGCGGCGAAATTTCCAAGAAGCTCAGAAACGCTCAGGGCAAAGATGATGCCCAGCTGAGAGCGGCTTCCAAGCGCCTCAAAGATCCCAAGTGTACAATTAGAAAGAAGTTTCTTGACAAATTGTCTGAAATGGGATTAAATGAAGCTTCTCAGATCGCCACAATCAAGGAAAATAAGCGTGCGAAATTGCGTGAACTTGAAGACATTAGAGTTCTGCAGCGCGAATTGACCGCAGGCCGGCTTCCTTTTTAAGCAGGAGTAAACAATGGAAAACGAAAAAACATTACGACGCAGCCGTGTTGGCAAGGTTGTAGCTGACAGCACCGAAAAGACCGTAAAGATCGAAATCGAAGGCATGGTTCAGCACCCCCGCTACAAAAAGTATATCAAGCGTCACACCAGATTCCTGGTGCATGACCCTGAAGAACAGTGCAAGGTCGGCGATATGGTTCGTATCGAAGAATGCAGACCGATAAGCAAGACTAAAAAATGGATTGTGCGCGAAATCGTTAAAGCCGCCGCTTCCATCGCTAACTAAGGAGAACGGTGATGATCAGACAAGAAACTGTATTGAAAGTTGCTGATAACTCCGGCGCCAAGAAGCTCCTCTGCATCCGCGTAGCTGGCTGCAGTGGCAGGTCTTTCGGCCGGGTAGGTGACATCATTGTTGCCTCAGTTAAAGACGCAATCCCCGATGGAACTGTTAAGAAAAAAGAAGTGGTGAAAGCTGTTATTGTTCGCACTGCCAAAGAAACCCGTCGTGCTGACGGCAGTTTCATCAAGTTCGACGACAACGCAGCGGTGATCATCGGAAACGACAACAATCCGCGTGGCACCCGTATCTTCGGGCCCGTAGCGAGAGAGCTTCGCGAAAAACAATTCATGAAGATCGTTTCTCTGGCACCAGAAGTACTGTAAGGGAGCGCTAAGATGCATAAGAAAATTAAAGCCAGACGTGCTGTTGAAAAACCTCATGTCAAAAAAGATGACCAGGTAGTTATTCTCGCCGGTGACGATAAGGGCAAAAAAGGCAGAGTTCTCTCTGTGAACCCCGAAAAAGGTGTTGCCGTTGTTGAAGGCGTTAACTACGTAAAGAGACACACCCGGCCCAGTAAAAATATCGGCAAGGGTGGAATCGTAGAAAAAGAAGGCCCCGTTGCTATCGGCAAACTTGGTCTTCTCACTCCAGACGGTTCAAAACTTACCCATGCCAAGATCATCAAGCAGGGTGAAGAAAAAAATCGCGTCTGTGTAATCACTAACGAGCCAATTGGCCGCAAGTAAGTAACCTGAAAGTTGTTCAGGAATAAGATATCATAAGGAGTTTCGGCATGGCAAAGACAGAAAAGGCAGCCCCCTCAAAAGGGCCAAAGTCTCTCCCAAGGCTGAAGGAAAAGTATCTGAAGGACATCGCTCCTAAGCTGATTTCCAAGTATGGAAACCCGATGAGAGTGCCCAGAGTAACCAAAGTGGTTATCAATATGGGCGTCGGTGCAGCTACTCAGAATGCTAAACTTCTCGAAGCCGCCACGAGAGAATTAACCGTAATCGCTGGTCAAAAACCAGTAACAACCAAGGCTAAGAAGTCAATCTCTAACTTTAAGCTGAGAGCAGGCGTCCCCATCGGATGTCGCGTTACTCTCCGCGGCGACAGATGCTTCTACTTCCTGGACAAACTTTTTACAATTGTTGTTCCACGTATAAGAGACTTCCGTGGTCTTTCACAGAAGGCTTTCGACGGTCGCGGTAATTACAGCCTCGGTCTTCAGGAACAGTTGGTTTTCCCTGAAATCCAGTATGATTCAGTGGAAAAAGTACAGGGCATGAATATAACTATTGTTACAACAGCCCATAATGACGGTGAAGCTTACGAGCTGCTCGAAATGATGGGCATGCCGTTCCGCAAGACCGCTAAAAAAGCGCAGTAATCAAAGGAGTTGTTATGGCTAAGAAAGCACTTGTTGAAAAGTGGATGAAAGCCCCGAAGTTCTCAACCCGCGCCTACAACCGCTGCCATATCTGCGGTCGTCCTCGCGGCTATATGAGGGATTTTCAAATGTGTCGTATTTGTTTCAGGGATCTGGCTTCTGTTGGCAGAATTCCTGGTGTAACCAAATCAAGTTGGTAAGGAGAAAAGAGTTATGAGTATGACTGATCCTATTGGCGATATGCTGACTCGAATCCGGAATGCCAACATGGTTAAGCATGAAAGCGTTGAAATGCCTTCATCTAAAATGAAAATCGAGATTGCTAAAATCTTGAAAAAAGAAGGTTATATCCGGGATTTCCGTTACTATAAGTTTCAGAATAAATTTAATCTGAAAGTATTCCTGAAGTATGGAGAAAAGAATTCTCACATCCTCAAGGGAATCCAGAGAATCTCTAAGCCTGGTAGAAGACTCTATTCAGGCAAAGAAGAGATTTTAAAGGTTCTCGGAGGTCTTGGTATTTCTATTCTCACAACTTCCAAGGGCGTCATGACTGACAAAGAAGCCCGCAAAGCTGGAGTTGGCGGCGAAGTTCTCTGCCACGTCTGGTAACCTGGAGGAAGCGACATGTCAAGAATTGGTAAAAAACCTGTAATAATCCCCAAGGGCGTGGAAGTTAACGTCAATGGCTCTATAGTCTCTGTTAAAGGCCCCAAAGGCCAGATCAGCAAAGATTTGCCTGCCGAAGTTAAAGTGACACGCGAAAACGACCATATAATCTGCACAGTACCGGAAAACAGTTCCAAAGTTGTCAGAGCTAAATTTGGTCTGGTAAGAAGTCTTATCAATAACATGGTAATCGGTGCTGGCACCGGTTTCACCAAGGGCCTCGAAATCATCGGGGTTGGCTACAAGGCTCAGAGCCAGGCAGCTAACAAGATTCAGCTTAATATTGGCTATTCTCACCCCGTTGTTTATGAAGCACCGGCTGATATTACCCTCAAAGTTGAAGGTAATAAAGTATTCGTAACCGGTATTGATAAAGAAACAGTCGGCCAGACAGCTTCTGAAATCAGAAAAATCCGACCACCAAGACACTACAAAGATGGCGCCGGTATTCGCTATGTTGGCGAAAACGTCCGCATCAAGGTCGGCAAGAAGCTTGCTGCTTAAGGCAATAAAGGAAGGTAAAAAATGAAACTCGGAAAAAAGGAAATGCGTAAGCGGCGTCATGCACGCAGCAGATTTTATTTGTCCGGTACTGCCCAGAGACCACGTCTCGCGGTTTTTCGCAGCCTTAAGCATATTTATGCTCAGGTAATTGACGATGTAACCGGCGAAACTGTTGCTATGGCAAGCTCTCTTGATAAAGAGATTCGTACCAATGTAACCGGCGGCAACAAGGTTGGCGCTAAAGCTATTGGTCAGCGGGTCGCTGAAAAGGCTATGGAAAAAGGCATTACTGCTGTGGTATTTGACAAGGGCGGTTACAAATATCATGGTCGCGTCAAAGAGCTGGCAGAAGCTGCCAGATCTGCTGGCTTGAAATTCTAGGAGGAAACCAGATGGCTGAACAAGGAAATCCTCGTTTCCGTCGTGATGGTCGCCGACGTGACCAGGTCGTGGAAAACGAATATACTGAAAAAATTATTTCTGTTAACCGTGTCAGTAAAACCGTTAAAGGTGGTAGACACTTTGGCTTCTCTGTTCTGGTATGCGTAGGCGACCAGAAGGGAAAAGTTGGCATCGCTATCGGTAAGGCCAAGGCCGTTCCGGATGCAGTGCGCAAAGGCCTTGAAAAGGCTCGCAAAGTTATGGTTCAGATTCCTCTGAACAAAGACACCGTTTCTCACCCATATATTGGTAAATTTGGCTCGTCACAGGTTCTCATTAAGCCTGCGGCTCCCGGCACAGGCGTTATCGCCGGCGGTGCAGTTCGTGCCATTTTTGAAGCTCTTGGTGTAAAAGATGTTCTTTCTAAGCGACTTGGCTCAAAGAACCCGGTTAATATGGCCAAGGCAACAATGAACGCTCTTCGTGAAATGCGCGGTGTCGATGTTGTTGCTAAAAATCGTGGAATTACTCCCGGCCAGGTTATTAACGGCTAAGGAGAAAAACCATGACAGAAAAAAAAGTAACAATAAAACTTATCAAAAGCATGATTGGCGCAACCGAACGCCAGATCAACACCCTTCACGCGCTCGGGCTCCGCAAGATGCAGCAGGAAGTTGAACATGTGACAACTCCTCAGATTCTTGGTATGCTCAACAAAATTCAGCGCTGGATCGAAGTAAAGTAAGGAGACCTGGAAATGTTGAATCTTGGTAATCTCAAAAAGGCCAAAGGGTCTACCAAAGACAAAAGAAGAATAGGGCGCGGTAAGGGTTCAGGCATGGGTAACCAGGCCACCAGAGGACATGATGGTCAGCTCGGTCGCGGCAGCAAGGTTCATCCTTATGCCGGGTTCGAAGGCGGCCAGATGCGCTTCGTCCGCATTATGCCCAAGCGCGGCTTCACAAGCCCCAATAAGGTCGAATTTTCGCTGGTCAATCTTGCAGCTCTTGAACAGACTTTCGCAGCTAACGCAGAAGTTACTGTGGAAAAACTTGTTGAAGCAGGTCTTGTCAAGAACTTCAAAAACCCGGTAAAAATTCTTGCCCGCGGCGAGATTAAAAAACCTCTTACCGTAAAGGCTCATCAATTTTCATGTTCTGCCAAGGACAAAATTGAAAAAGCCGGTGGAAAAGCGGAGGTGATCTAATTGCTGCAAAGCCTGTCGAACTCCATGAGAATTCCGGAACTCCGGAATCGTATCCTTTTCACTCTTGGCATGATACTCGTCTTTCGTGTCGGTACACACATTCCGACCCCTGGAGTTGATGCCAAGCTGCTTACTCAGAACCTTCCTTCATCCGAGTTGTTCAGTTTCCTGAATATGTTTTCAGGCGGCGCGCTGAGACGGTTTTCCGTTTTTGCGCTCGGGATCGCACCTTACATCAACGCATCGATTATCATGCAATTGCTTGTATACGTAATTCCCTACTTCGAACATCTTGCCAAAGAAGAAGGCGAAGAGGGTCGCAAGATGATCAGTCAGTATACAAGATATGGAACAGTTCTGATAGGCGCTCTGCAAGCATTAGGCATCAGTTTCATGCTTGAAAGATACCAGGTTGTTCCGCACCCTGGTATCGGTTTCAAGCTGATGGCTGTAATCACCCTTACTGCCGGCACGGCCTTTATCATGTGGCTGGGCGAGCAGATGACTTCAAGAGGTATCGGAAACGGCATCTCGATACTCATTACTGCAGGTATTCTTGCTGGTCTTCCTGAGTCTGTAGTGCAGCAGGTCGCTTTGTTCAGCGGCGATGCTCATGACGTTGTCAAAACAGTAATTTTGCTGGTTTTCTGCGTGATCACCATCATGCTTATTGTTTATGTTCAGGATGGCGTGCGTAAGATTCCGGTTCAGTATGCAAAAAGAGTTGTTGGTCGCCGAGTTTACGGTGGTCAGAACACCTACATTCCCCTGAGAGTCAATCAGGCTGGTGTTATTCCGGTAATTTTTGCAAGCTCGATTCTGATGTTTCCCGCAATGATCTTTAACTGGGTACAGAGCCTGGAATCAATGCAGGAAGCTGTTAAGAACCCAATCGTTTACTGGTTGTTGAATATTTTTAACTACAACAGTGTTACTTACATTCTCATTTATGTAGCGTTGATTATATTCTTCACCTACTTCTATACTGCTATATCATTTAATGTTCAGGATCTTGCCGATAACATGAAAAAGTATGGCGGCTTTATTCCTGGCATCAGAGCTGGTCAGAAGACTGTAGAATTTCTTGAACGAACTGTTTCAAGAGTTACTCTGGCTGGTGGTGTGTTTCTTGCATTCGTATCTATCATACCCAATTTCCTCATTATGTTCATGAATGTTAACTTTTACTTCGGTGGTACTGCTCTGCTTATCGTTGTTGGTGTCGCAATGGATACCATGCGTCAGCTTGAGTCACACCTGGTAACAAGACATTATGAAGGTTTCATGAAGAAAAAAGGCTTGAGATGACGAATAGAAACCTTAATCTGATTTTTCTGGGCCCTCCGGGTGCCGGCAAAGGCACCCAGGCCAAGATGATTGTAGATAAGTATTCTATACCGCAGATTTCAACTGGAGACCTGATGAGAGCCGCTGTCTCATCAGGTTCTTCTGTTGGTGAAAAAGTAAAATCTTTTATGGCCAGCGGAGCACTGGTTCCTGACGAACTGGTCCTCGATATCCTTCTTGAACGCCTTGCAGCAGAAGATTGCCGTGCGGGTTTTATTCTTGACGGGTTTCCCAGGACTGTGGGGCAGGCCAAGGCTTTGGACATTGCGCTCGAACGGCAGAAAATGCCTTTGTCTGGAGTTGTCGCCATGACTGTGCCTGACGATGTTCTTACCGACAGATTGACAGCCAGGCGAATATGTCGTGATTGCAGCGCATCTTACCACCTTGAATATCTTAAACCAAAGGTTGAAGGGGTTTGTGATCGTTGCCGGGGCGAGCTTTACCAGCGTAAAGACGACTCAGAAGAAGTTATTCTCAACCGCTTGAAGGTGTACCACGATCAGACTTCTCCGCTGATAGATTTTTATCAGCAGCGAAAAAAGTTGTACGCCGTCGATGGAAATAAAAAAATAGAGATGATTTTTTCTGAAATCTGTGATATAATCGACAGTCTGAATTCTCCTTCATCTCTCTGAAATTCGTTTGAGAAGACCAGGAAAATTCTGAAGAATAGTCGATTTTCGGTTATTCTCCTTTGATGAAGTCAGGCACTCGGCCAAACCCGGTGCTTCGATTTTTTTTGATCCGGCAGGGTGTGGTTGCTGGCAAAGATTTGCGAAAAGTTTCACAAGTCTTGGGTCGGTGGCTCAAAACGTTGCCTTGCCGGTGTTTTACGGCGTTATCTGTGCCATGGAACTGGAAACATTTCCTGCGAGAAACAGTCTGTTTCAACTTTTGGTACCTCTGCGAAGAGGCCGCGGCTGAAATTTTGAAGTGGTGCTGTCTATCCTTTCCATCACAGTTTGCGAGATATCCCATAATGGCCATTATAAGCAGGATGGTCAGGCTGGTGATGACGCCTGGTGGGGCTTGTGATTGGTTTCCTTTTGTGAGCCGTTGCCATTGTTGGTCACCTTGGGATTCAAGTTTCTCACCTCAACCTGCCAGGCGGGTTAAAGAAAGGGTAGTAGTCGGAAAAATGAGCAAAGATGATACCATTCAGATTAACGGAAAGGTCTTAGAACCTCTTCCAAATGCCATGTTCAAGGTAGAGCTTGAAAATGGGCACATGGTTCTCGCTCACATCTCTGGCAAGATGAGAATGCATTACATTCGCATTCTTCCTGGAGACAAGGTCACTGTAGAATTAACTCCCTATGATTTGACCCGTGGGCGAATAGTTTATCGTTTTAAATAAACGGTAGAAATGCACGCAGGAGGAAAAAAATGCGCGTCAGGGCATCTGTTAAGAAAATTTGTGAAAAGTGTAAAATTATCAAACGTCGTGGAATAATCCGTGTTCTGTGTGAGAATCCCAGACACAAACAGCGACAGGGCTAAGATTCAGGAGGAAAATTATGGCACGTATAGCAGGCGTTGATCTGCCTCGAAACAAAAGAGTCGAAGCAGCTCTCCCCTACATCTACGGGATTGGCTGGACATCTTCAAGTCTTATCTTGAAGAAGACCAATATCAACCCCGACACCCGCGTCAAAGACCTGACCGAAGACGAAATTTCTTCAATCAAGAAAGTTCTTGATTCAGAATATCGTGTAGAAGGCGATCTCAGACGTGAAGTATCGATGAACATCAAAAGACTGATGGAAATCGGTTGTTATCGTGGTCTCAGACACCGCAAAGGCTTGCCTGTTCGCGGTCAGAGAACCAAAACCAACGCTCGTACCCGCAAGGGCCCGAGAAAAGCGATCAGAAAAAGCAAATAAGCTTTTTTTGAGGACGTAAACTGATTTAAGGAGCATAAAATGGCGAAATCAGGAGCTAAGTCCAAAGTCCGGACTAAAAAGCGAGAAAAGAAGATAGTCGCTAAAGGTCAGGCACATATTCAGTCTACTTTTAACAATGTTATTGTTACCATTACCGATATGACTGGTAATGTTCTGTGCTGGTCATCCTCTGGATCAAACAGTTTTAGAGGTTCCAGAAAATCTACCCCATATGCCGCTCAGGTTTCTGCTGAAATCACTGGCAAACGCGCCCTTGAATTTGGTATGAAAGAAGTGGAAGTTTTTGTCGCCGGCCCCGGAATGAGCCGCGAATCAGCAATTCGCGCTCTGCAGACCGTTGGTCTGTCAGTAACGGCTATTAAAGACGTTTCCGGTATCCCGCACAATGGTTGTCGCCCGCCCAAGCGACGCCGCGTCTGAGGAGGCTCAATCATGGCTAGATATACTGGTTCAGTTTGCAGAATTTGCCGCCGTGAAGGCGATCAACTTTTTCTTAAGGGTGCCCGCTGTTTTACAGAAAAGTGTGCATTCAAACGCCGCGCAACCGTTCCTGGTCAGCATGGCAGTGAACAGATGAGAAAAAAATCTACTGGCTACGAAGTACAGCTTCGCGCCAAGCAGAAACTCAGAAAAACCTACGGGATTCTCGAAAGACAGTTCCGCAAATATTATGAAGTAGCTAACCGCAAGAGTGGCAACACAGGTGTTAACCTGCTGCACCAGCTCGAAACCCGTCTCGACAACGTCGCTTTTCGCATGGGATTCGGTATTTCACGCGCCCAGACCCGCATGTGGGTAACTCAGGGGCATTTTGAAATCAACGGTCACAAGTGCAATATTCCCAGCTATCAGCTGAGAGCCGGCGATGTAGTTTCCATCCGCGAAAGCAGCAAAATCAAAAATCAGATCAAAGATGCTCTCGAAATCACTTCAAGCCGCGAAGCAAGTTCATGGCTCGAAGTAGATCGCGAAAACCTCAAGGGCAAGTTTGCCGCTTTGCCTGAACGTTCACAGCTTGATCAAAAGATCCAGGAACATCTGATTGTCGAATTCTACTCTCGCTAAGCATTCATAGGAGGCTAGTTCGCGTGATTGAAATTAACCGACCCAAAATAAAGTATTCTGAAGGTGAAAATCCTAATCATGGCATCATCACTCTTGAACCACTAGAAAGAGGCTATGGCCAGACCCTCGGAAATGCTTTCCGCAGAGTTCTGCTTTCATCTCTTCCCGGTTCTGCAGTCAGCAGCGTCAAAATTGATGGCGTGCTCCATGAATTCTGCAGTATTCCCGGCGTTGTTGAAGATGTAACTGCTATTATCCTCAATCTCAAGAAGCTCGTGGTGAACGTTGAAATTGAAGAGCCGATTACTCTGCGCCTTGAAATCAAAGGCCCTGCAGATGTAACTGCTGCTGATATTCCTTCTCATCCTGACCTCCTTGTTATCGACGAAGATACACATATTGCCCAGGTTACTGGCGATATCACCCTTGGTATGGAAATTACTTTTAAACGTGGCCGTGGCTACGTTCTTGCTGAAGAGCATAAGACAAATAACCAGCCCATCGGAACCATACTCGTCGATTCTCAGTTCTCACCGGTTACCAGAGTTATGTACAACGTGTCAGACGCACGCGTTGGCCAGAATATCGGTTTCGATAAACTCAACCTTCAGCTTTGGACAAACGGAAGTATGCAGCCGGCCGAGGCCGTTGAACTCTCTGCAAAATTCCTCAGAGCCCACGTGGATCTTTTCCAGGCTCTTGAAGAAGAAGTTGTCGAAGACAAGAAGGGCATGCCGACTCATAAAGAAGAACTGGTAATGGTTTCTTCTCAGAAACAGGAAGCCCCTCAGAAGGGTCATCATGACATCCTTATCAAGGATCTCGAATTTTCAGTCCGTTCGAGAAACTGCCTCAAGAAAGCTGGCATTCAGACTCTTGGTGAGCTTGTTAACAAAAAGGTTTCCGAGTTGCTTGAAATCAAGAATTTTGGTAAAAAGTCGCTCAAAGAAGTCAGGGAAAAACTCGGTCAGTTTAATATGGGTCTTCCCGACGATGATGGTACCGCCGGAGGTAATGACGAATGAGACACAAAAAAATCGGACGCAAGTTTGGTCGTGAGTCGCATCAGAGGAAAGCTCTCTTGAGATCTCTTTGCACCTCACTTGTTAAATATGAAAAAATAGAAACAACTCTGCAGAAAGCTAAAGATCTGCGCCGCGAAATCGAAAAGGCTCTGACAATCGCCAAAAAGATGCTTGTCGTCAAAGGTGAAGACCAGGCCCAGACTAACGGTATCAAAGCAGCTAAAAGAACTCTGCTTGAAAACTTCTTTCACGGTTGTGATGATCGCGAAATCCTTGGCAGAAATGAAATAAAGAAATATATTTCGAATCTGAGCAAAGACACACGTGATGCCGCTGAAAAGTATCTTGAAGATCCTGAAAAGAATCCGAGACCTGATTTTATCGTTGATTACATCCCCGCCACCTGTAAACGCACTGTTAAGGGCAAAGCTGGCGAAGATGTGAGCAAAGAAAGAAAGAATGCTCAGAGAATTCTCAGAGTCGAAGGTACTCTCTCCAAGCTTATCAACCGTATCGCTCCCCGCTTTGAAGCAACTCCTGGTGGTTACACCAGAATTTATAAGCTGGGCAACCGCCGTGGTGACAATGCCGAAATGGCAATTATCGAATTCACCAAATAATGGCGATACTGGTTTGAAATGATTTTCTTTGACCGGGTAGAATTCCGGTATAACGAGAAATCGGAAACCTCCTTCAACTTGAAGGAGGTTTCTTTTTCATGCCAGAAAGGCCTCATCAATGGAGTTATTGGCGGGAATGGTAGTGGTAAATCCACCGTTGCCCGTCTTATGGCGGGCATGATTCAACCTCTTGCCGGCACAATAAAGGTCGATGGTGCTTCTCCTTTTGCCCACATCATTCAGTGCGGTTTTCTTGCCGGTATTATTTTTCAGAATCCTGAAAACCAGATCGTTGGCACAACTGTAGAAGAAGACCTGGCCTTTGGTCTCGAAAATCTTAGTCTTGACCGTGAACAAATGCACTCACGTGTGGCTGAGATTGCCCGGCGATTTAATCTGTATGATTTGTTAAAAGCTCCTGTAGCGAACCTTTCTGGCGGTCAAAAACAGCTTTTGTGTATTGCATCAGTTATGGTGATGGAGCCATCATGGCTTATCTTTGATGAACCGTCTTCGCACCTCGATCCATGGGCCAGGCAGGATTTCTGGCAAATAGTCAAAAGTTTTATCTGCGAAAAAGACATTGGTGTAGTTGTAATCTCTCAACTTCCTGAAGATATGCAGCATTTTTCGCATATTCTGGCATTCGATGCGGGGGCTCTGGTGTTTGACGGCACATCAAATCAATTCAAAAAAGCTGCTATCGGTAATACATGTTTCAATCTGCCAGAATCATGGAAATTCGAGCGACTGATGCAAATTAGCAATGATTAACCAGCTGACTTTAAAAAATCTTTCAATTTTCTTTGACAAGAAGCCTGTGCTCGAAAATCTTACCTGCGAGTTCAGATCCGGTTCGGTAAATCTCGTAGTCGGGCGTGCGGGCTCAGGTAAAAGCACCCTGTTAAAGACTCTTTCGGGCTTTCATCGAGAATATTCAGGGCAAATTCTTGCTGATGGTGATCTTTTTCGTCCTTCAGGCAATTTTTCACTGGCTTTTCAAGATCCAGAATCACTGTTTTTCAACCCGACAGTTGCCGAAGAGGTTGGTTTTGCTCTTAAAATGCGTGGGCAATCTGAAGAACAGATAAGTCAGCAGTCTCGTGAATGGCTTTTAAAATGGGGCCTTGACCCTGCAATATATTTTAACAGACACCCACTTGAGCTTTCTGGCGGGGAAAAGCGCCGCGTAGCCCTGGCAGCCTGCACTGTATTTATGCCGCCGGTGATTTTGCTTGATGAGCCTCTGGCAGGCCTTGATGCCGCGGGGCAGTTATCGCTGGCCACCATGGTTAATGAGATTGCCCGCGAACATATTGTAATCGTAGTAACTCACGAACCCGAGCATTTCCTTTCACGCGATTCTTCTATTCTTTTTTTACGTAATAACAGTGCCTGCTGGCATACTACAGCTGATTTTATACGTTTATCTCTAGTCGATAATAATTATTTTCCTTTGCCAGACTGGTATCGAAGAGTTGTTGCGCCTTATGTTGAGACTTCACGCGAGTTGCCAATGATAAACGCTGCTGCCGTGTTTGAATTTATTCGTGAGAGGTCATAATGCAGATCAGCTATAAGCCCGGCAACAGTTTTTTATATGCGCTGAATCCTCTGTTAAAGGGAATGGTGGCTTTTGCGCTGATTATGTTTTTCTCTGTTAACGATCTGTCGGCGCCGGCGATGGCTGTTGCTCTGTTTGTGCCGCTTCTGACTGCCATTGTTGCTGATGTGCCAATCAGAGATATTATCGGCTCGATAAAACGTATCACACTGCTGTTGCTTATAGTGGCTTTAATACAGGGCTTTAGAGATGGAGCCTTTGATGTTATGCTTGCTTTAGAAGCCATAATAAGAATTCTCGGGGTTTTTGTAACCGCCGGAATATATGTAACGATTTCTTCACAATCTGAACTCATGTATTTCTGGGAAATATGCTTCAGGCCTTTTGCTTTGCTGGGTCTGCCCGCCAGAGAACTCGCCCTGGTAATGGTCATTGCTGTAAGATTTTTGCCGGTAATTCTTGCTGAAATAGACAGAATAAGAATGGCGCAGATAGCACGCGGTGCAAAACTTGAAAATGGTGGTTTTTTTGCCTCGGCAGCCTCGCTGATGCCCCTTATGATACCAACATTAAGCCAGGCCATAATTCGCGCCGGAGAACTCGCCGAAGCCATGGAGGCGAGGGGGTATCGTGTTGCATCGGCGAGAACACGCTATCATCACTACAAAATTACTCTGCTGGACACTATCGCGGCAGTTCTTTCGATTTTGATGGTTTTTTCTGTTATCTATGCAAAGTTTTAAACGATTAAAAGCATAATTTTGATAAAAATCGCCAAAATATTTTTTTTGCTATTGCGTGATTCTTTGATTGCGAGTAGAATTTATCAAAATATTCAAAGGAAGCGCGTGCATTGATGACAAAGCTAACAATTAAGTCTCTGCTGTTTCTTGTGCTGTTTCCCGTTTCGCTGTTTGCTCTTTCGCCAGAACCATTTGATGTAACTGAGTTCACTATTTTGCACACCTCAGACATTCATGCTCATCTTATGGCATTCGACGGCCCCTCTGGAAATGCCGTTGGTGGCTATGCACGAATCAAACAATACAAGGAGTCGCTCGAAAAAAAGGGTAGAGAAGTTCTGATGCTCTCTTCTGGCGACATCTTTCAGGGGACGTTTTTTTATCGTTTTTTTCAGGGTATTCCTGATATAGAATTCATGAACCAGACCGGTTATGCAGCCATGACCCTTGGTAATCACGAATTTGATAACGGCCAGGAACGCCTGGCAGAAGCATTGTCACACGCCAGGTTTCCGATTCTTGCCGCGAACATAAGGTTCAAAAAGATTCCTCAGCTGCAGGCCCGGATAACACCCTACACTTTTGTAAAAGTTGGCAAAACTTCCAAAACCGGCAGGACAGCCAAAATAGCTATTATAGGTCTTTGCCCGGAAGAGCTCAAAACTATCGTGCAACCTGTGTTTGTGAATGATTTTGATGTGGTTGATGCGGCAGAAACATTGCGTCATTACCTTCCCGAAATTAAAAAAGCCCGCCCCGATATGATTATTTTGCTCTCTCACCTCGGCTGGGAAAGAGAATTACAACTGTTTGAAGAGTTTCCCGAACTTGATGCGGTTCTCGGTGGGCATACACATTTGCTGACAGACCCGCCTGCTGTGGTTATGGGCAAACGTGGTCATCGTTTTATGTCACAGTCTGGCGAATGGGGTCAGCATGTTACCCGTTATGACATTTCTTTTTATCGCAATTCTTCGCGTAAAATTGAGGTTAACGCTGCCGGGCAGGTGGCAATGTCAGACAAGCTCGAGCAAGATGCTGTAATGGCAGACAGAATACAAAAATTGTGGGAGCAGATTCAGGAAAAGGTTATCGCGCCTGTGGCCAAAGCAGCTGTGTGGCTGAATGGCGAGAGGACCCATGTCAGAAATGTGGAAACGAATCTGGGCAATCTTATGGCCGACTGTTTTGCGGCTATGGTGCCGTCTGATATCGCCCTTATCAATGGCGGCGGAATAAGAAGCTCTATTGCCACCGGAACCATAACCATTGGTGACTGTCTTAATGTTCTGCCTTTTGATAACTACCTGGTGCGTCTGACAATGACCGGTGAAACACTTAAAAAAGTTTTTGAACAGGTGGCTGCGCAGATTGATACTGCCGGTGGTTTTGGTGGTTTCTTGCAGGTTTCTGAGGGCGTAAAGGTTAATTATAATAATCCTCAACCATTGAGAAGCTTTAAAGGTGCACCGATCGACGATAATCAGCTTTATACCGTTACTACAATTGATTTTCTTGCTGCCGGTGGCAATGGTCTAACTGCTTTTACCGAAGCTTTAAAGGCCGAATCTACGGGTCTCATGACAGCCGATATGTTTATGAAATATTTGAGCAGGCATCATACTGTTGCTCCGTCTGTAGAGGGCAGAATCAAGGGCAAAGACGTGCCTTTAAAAGTTAAAATGCCCAAGGGCATGGTTAAAGGTGTTCCCAGACCGCGCTGGTAGAAGCAATAATATCGCAATCGCCCATGGTAACATGGGCGATTTTTTATGCTTGTAATACCACATCGT
>SABV01000034.1 GCA_009928855.1 Erysipelotrichia bacterium
AAATGATCAATATCGCACATCAACAAAGAAATAGTCGAATTATAGCGGCGGCTGCGCGCGACTTCTTCGTCAAGCCTGAGCTGGAAATACCTGTGAACATACAACTTGGTTATCGAATCGGTAATAGCAAGAGAATACAGCCGGGCATTTTCGAAGGCGATAACTGCTTGAGAAGCGAGAGTGGCAAAGAATTCGAGATCGTTCTCGTTAAACTGCTCGCCATTGATTTTAGCACCAACCTTGACAACCCCGTAAATCTCGCCTTCTTTAAGCATTGGCAAATAAACGGCGAACGGCAGACTGCGATTCACATTCGTGTAACTTTGATAAGAACTTGTGCTGGCGAGTTCCTGGGCAAGAATTGGTTTTTTATCCTTTTCAATCGTTGTCATAGCCCAGGTTTCGCCGGGGTCTTTTTTTAGAGCTTCTATATCTTCCTTGCTCATACCTTTGAATGCTTTAACAACCAGCTCAGGTCTGTCTTCTGAAAATAACATCAAGACACCCTTGCTCGCCCAGACAGTTTCGAGAAACATGTCTATTGAAATATTTATCAATTCATTCAAATCCAGAGTAGAACCAAGTACTTTACCCGACTGTTGCAAGGTCATGAGATTAAACACCTTGTGGTCGAGTTCATTTTTAGTAGTTTCTGAATTCTCGAAAAGCATTGCGTTGTTTATAGAAGTGCTTCCAAGACCAACAATTGCCTGAATCAGCTGAAAGTCTGACTCATCATAATTTTCGCCATTTTTTTTGCCCGAAAGAATGGTTAAACCAACGAGATGATCTTTGATTCGCATCGGAAACATTATTTTCACATCGCGAATTTCATCAGTTTCAAATTCTGTAGACATCTGCTTTATCTCGTCTTCAGATGGCATCCAGTGACCCTCATCTGAAAAAATCCTGGCGAGAATCTGGTTGTCCGAATAAAAGCGCAATTTAGCAAACAATTCTGGAGCAAGGCCAATAAGATCTTTAATACTTACCAGATCAGTCTTCTGGTTGTAGAGCATTATGCCTGCACCGGTAATACCGAGTCGTTCAGTAAAAATGGCGATAAAATTACGAACCAGGGTGTCTAGATTTAGACTGCCCCCCATTGTCTGACTCGAGTAGTACAGCACAGAGAGCGAATCAACTTTTGCCTCAAGTTCTTTGTTAATATCGCTGATTTTCTGCATATAATCTTCGATAGCGATACGCGATTCAAAGAGGCTCCCGACTATATTGGTAAAACTGCCCTGCACCTCTTCAAGATCGCTCAAACGAAGATCTTCAAGACTACCAGTTACATCGCCATCAGCGATCTTGTCGGCTATCTCGATAAACTGCCGCAAAGGTCGCAGCACCTTGGAGGTAACGAAACCATGTACAACAAGTATCATAAGTGCCACAGAAGCGGCAAAAACGACAATATTGACCTGAAAACCGGCAAAAACGAAAGAAAGATACATTGCCACCCCTAATATCAAGAGCAACATATCAAGTTTTATCGCTATATTCATTTTCAGTCGGTTCATAAAATTCATTCGATATGATCGGCTGTTAAAACGCCCCACTACTCGTGTCTCTGAAAAACAAACTCTGGCGATTTATCCCCGCAGCCGGTCGAACATACTCCATATTTATATCATGTAAAAGCAATCTGAATGCGCGGTAACAACTCTTTTATAATCCTTTCAGAAATTTCGGCCGATTCACCCTCAGCCTGAATAACGATAAAACGCTCTGGTTCGCTGGCAGCAACCGCATTATAACCATCAAGAACCCTCTGATGGAAAGCCAGAGTTTCCGATTCCATACGATCCAGCTGTTTTTTTCCACCATGCCTGGCCCTTTCCAGGCCAGTTTCTGGAGAAATACGCAAAAACACCGTCACATCGGGCAGAAAACCAGGCAAAAAATTGGCATGAATTTCGCGAACCTTATCAGGGTTTATGCCACGCGCATAGCCTTGATAAGCCATACTTGAATCGAAGTAACGATCACAGATTACGGTTTTTCCCTCGGCAAGAGCAGGCAGAATGACTTTTCGCAGATGCTCAGAGCGCTGTGCAAGCATTAAAAAAAGCTCAGTCTCGGGTTCAAGATGACCGCACTCCTTGTCAAGAAGCACCGCCCTGATTTTGTCACCGGCGTGAGTACCGCCCGGTTCACGGGTAGTGAGCGTCGCAATTCCACGGGCAGCAAAAAACTGCCGGAGCAGGCCAATCTGAGTGGTCTTGCCACTGCCTTCGGGGCCTTCAAAGGTAATAAAGAAACCTCGTGTCATTGCAATATTTCTCTCGTTCAGGAAATTTCAAAAAACTCATCGAGTTTTGTAAGTTTAAATACGTTTAAAACGGGCTCCTGGAGTCTGGTAATCGCAAGTTTTCCGTCGTGGCGCGTAATTTCTTTTTTCAGGTAGACGAGCATTCCAAGACCAGAACTATCGAGGTAGGCAACTTTTTCCATGTCCAGCTCGTATGTCCAGCTCGTAGATTCTATCGAATCCATGACTTCCGATTTAAGATTCTTGACGTGATGAACATCAAGCTCACCCTCTACACGGAAGACCTTGATCTTTTTATCGTTATTAATCTGGCACTCAATCTTCACTTTGGCCTCCAGCGTTCACTGTGGATTCAGAATCTTAACCATCTGCAGTCTAACCCGACCACTATCTGCTTCAGTCGCATAATCGACATAATCCATTATATTTCTTATGATAAATACGCCAAGGCCACCCTCTTTTATTTCTTTTAGATTTGGCACCGGTATATTTTCGGGCACAAAGCCCGGGTCTTCATAAAACACTTCGATAACAAAAACTTCTTTGCTTGTCCTTATTTCAAGATCAAAACCCATTGATTCGTCAAACTTGTAAGCATGCTTGATTACATTGGTACAAGCCTCTGTTGCTGCAAGTTTGATATCGTTCAGAAGCGCGGCACTGAGGTCAAGATGCTGAACGCAGGCGTTTATAACCCGACGAATCAGCGCCAGAGTCTCAGAGCTGCCCTGTACATGCATTTTCATGTATGTGGAGTTGGCAGGCATCTGTTCGATAATGCTTCTGATCTTAGTGCGCAACCTTCTGGGTCTCCTTGTGTTCAGACGTACAAATTACAGCTGGAAGATAGTCGTCGCCAGCTCAGCTTCTAATAGTATCATGTTATAACCAATAGAGTCTACTATAACAGACTTACCCAATTCACGGGCAGTTTTTGCAAGTAATTCGGCTGTTTCGTAATTTTCATTCGAAATAAACCACGACTTTTCGAGATAACTCAACGCCTTATCACTGTTAGTCAGATCACCAAAGGCCAGATGGCAACGAGCCATCGCCTGATATGCCATAGCATTGTCAGGCATTTCGCGCAGAATTTTTTCGCACGCCTTGAGGTTGGCAACCGCGGCTCTTTGTTTGTCTGCAGCCTTTAAATGACTGAACTGGCAACGCAGCATGGCCCATCTGACCCAATGGTTGCTATTGGCATGATTAACAGCTTTATGCCAGTTCAGCAGAGACTTTTTAACCCACTCTTCTTTTTGGGCCGTGTAATCCGCCAGGAGTTCCTGGGCAATTGCCGTTTCGTACAACAGCCATATTTGATCTGGCTTGCTTTGCAACGACTGGTGATGCTCAGAGAGAAGATTCATGAGTTCATTTTTGCTGCTGATCTTAGAGATTTCAGCCGTAACCTCGATAGTTTTGCGGCGATAAAATCCATTTTCGGGAAACAGACTGCGTAACGATGCGTAACATTTTCTGGCTTCGCCGAACTGCTGAAAATTTTCGTGCAAACGAGCGAGTTCAAAGAGTCTCTGCGGATCAGACGAAATCTTCACCAGGCTGCGAGTATATTCCACGGCTTTTTCAACATTTCCCCTGGATCTCTCACACAGGGCAAGCCCTCTGATAGCAGCCTCATTTTCGCCAAACCTCGCCAGCACTTCATTAAACGCCTTTTCGGCATTAACAAAGCTTTCTTGTTGAAACTTCGCCCTGCAACCAAAAATATAAGCGGCGTAGCCTTTTACCAGAAGCGGTATGGGAGAATCGCGACGGATATGCGCCAGTTCAAGCTCGCTATTGCGAATCAGCGCATCAAGCATCTCCGGCTCAACCCGGTTTCCTCTAATCTGGCTTCGCTTGAGACGAAGCAACATCAGATGAGCTTCAAGCACGGTTGGATGATCTCTGGTAATCGTTGTCAGCAGCTCGATAGCCAACTGTATTTTATTTTCAAACTCGTAGACTCTGGCCATATTGAAGCTGGTATTATAATCGGAAGAGTCGAATGAACGCGCCTTTGCGAGCAAACTCGACGCTCTCTCAACCTCTGCCGTTTTAAGCGAAACTTCAGCGAGCATTTTTATCCAGTCGGCCTGATTAGGTACCAGCTCAAGAGCTCGTTCGAGGCGTTCAGCCGCAGTCAGAAAAAATTTCTTCTGCAATGCCTCATAACCTTGAGCCGCCATTTTTTCGCCTTCGGCGCGGGCCTTTTCTATTTTAACGAGTTCTGGTGCCTGATAAGCTCTCACGCAGGTTGGATCAAGGCGCGAAGCTGATTCAAACGCATCCTGAGCCTGATCAAACTGCCCGAGTCTGATCAAAGTTTCACCATAATCACACCAGTCTTCAGCTGAAGATTTGCGGATTTCGAGAAGTTTTTTCTGCGAGCCTGCTTTGAGTGCAAAATTTTTAGTTTCGCTCGCACAGACAATAACGCCTTCGTGTCCCCATTCGCAGTCGGGGTATGTTTCTATGGCCTGCTGAAAAACCGCCAGCGCTTCATTATACTTTTTCTGTTTTGCCAGAGTCTGCCCGAGAGTTTTCTGAATTTCAGGGTGCCATGGGCTCATTTCGTGAGCTTGCTCAAGGTATCTGGCGGCTCTGGCGAAATTACCGCGTTCGAGGAAATGGCGGGCAATGTTTAGAAAACATTCGCCATTCATGCGCCGATCTTTTTCTATCCGTGCAAAAGTAGCGTCTGCCTGCTCTTCCATGCCCATTATATTCTGCAGTTTGCCAAGCTCGACAAGAATATCGACATTGGCAGGATTTTTATTCAGAGCCTGCTCAAACTCAAGCAATGCCTGTCCCTTTTCGTTCATGCCAAGATAGGCACGCCCCAACCCAAGACGCATCTGCGGATCTTCAGGAAAAGCCCTGACAGCATCGCGAAAATTTTTAACTGCACCGTCGAAGAATTTTCGAGCAAGCATCGTCTGGCCCAGCAGCAGATACATTTCAGAGGTTGCTCCGGCCAGCTCACGGTATATGGCCAGGTATTTCTGGGCTTCTGCAGCATTGCCAAGGCTGAGATAAATCTGCGCAATTCTGATGATCACTTCTGGCTGATTGCCAATATGCTGGCGCAGTTTTTCAAGTATGTTCAGGGCGTCTTCTTTTTTTCCACTGTCGTATAACAATCCCGAAAGCAGAAAAATCGCCTCACTGTCGTCTACATTGTCTTTAACGGCCAGTTTAAGACAAGCTATAGCTTCTTCGCGGCGATTCATCAAGTCAAAAACCATTGCACCCGCCTTCAAAACCTGCGGGTTATCTGGAGCAATTACCCGGGCAGCCCTGAAAGCCGAAAAAGCTGGCTCATAACGCCCCATAGAAGAAAGAGCTGCAATCAGGTCGAGGTAACTGGATACTTCTGAAGGGTTTTTCTTCAGCGCCTGTTCGAGCTTTTCGAGATCTGCTTTTGTCACCGGTGCCGAAGCTGATTCGTCATCATTGTATAAAAAGCCCCGGCCGCCGACTGCCGCAGGAAAAGGCAGCATAGCTCCGCAGGAGCCACAGTAACGACCGGAAACAGAATCAGAAGAGCACTTTGGACAAATCGCCATTTTTACATCTCCATGGGGGCAGCGATACCCAGCAATTCAAGGCCCTTTGCCAGGGTTTTACGGGTATGATTGCAGATAGCCAGTCTCGACGCCTTGATTTTTTCGTCTTCGCAGCTCGCAACCTGGCACCGGTCGTAGAATGTCGAAAAGCAGGTCGCCAGATCATAAAGGTAACCGCAAAGAATATGCGGACGCAGATCTTCTGCCACAGCAACAACAGCCTGATTGAATTCCATAAGCTTAACAATCAGATCTCTTTCTTCGACCTGACTGACAATGGCCGGAGCGGCAAAAGTATCAATATCTCTGCCGACACGCCTGAATATAGAGCATATTCTGGCATGAGCATATTGCAGATAAGGTGCAGTATTGCCATTGAGAGCCAGCATTCGGTCAAAAGAAAAGACATAATCATTATTACGATTCTGTGAAAGGTCAGCATATTTGATGGCGCCAATACCAACCATGGTCGCAACTTCACGTTTGCGGTCTTCAGAAAGCGCCGGGTTTTTTTCCTGAACAACCTGATAAGCCTTATCCATAGCCTCAGAAAGCAATTCTGCCAATTTTACGTTTTCACCGCTGCGGGTTTTAAGGGGCTTGTTGTCTTCTCCAAGGATGCTGCCAAAAGGCACATGCTCAAGTTTAACATCGGGAATGGCAAGAATTCTGGCAGCTTTGCCAACCGCAAAGATCTGCTTAAAGTGCAGAGCCTGGCGGGCATCGGTAACATAAATGATGCGTCTGGCACCAAGTTTGCCGGTACGATATCTGAGAGCGGCCAGATCGAAGGTGCCGTAATTATAGGCACCATCAGATTTTTGCACGATGACAGGCAGAGGGCTGCCGTCTTTGCCCTTAAATTCGTCAAGAAAGACACACTGAGCACCCTGAGATTCAACCATAACGCCGCTTTTTTGTATTTCTGCAACCGTTTCGCCAAGCATGTCGCGATAAAAACTTTCGCCACATTCATTCTCTTCGACAAGTTTAACGTCGAGCTGCCTGTATATCCTGTAAACTTCGGCCATAGAAATTCTGGTAATCTTGTGCCAGAGATCTATCATGCACTTATCGCCCTGCTGTAAACGCACGAGGTATTCGTGGCACGCATCGGCGATTTGCGCATTCTCTTTGCACTCAGCCGTCACCGACTTATACAGTTCTTCGAGTCTTGCGAGCGGCAAAGCCTGCTCAAGCGGCACGCCTTCTTTTTCGGCTTTTGCTATTTCGGGTTCAGCTTTATAAATGACCATAGCCATCGGCAAACCCCAATCGCCAAGATGGTTTTGACGAACAACCGGATTACCAAGAGCTTCTATTACTCTGGCGAGAACATCGCCGATAATTGTAGAGCGAAGATGGCCAACGTGCATCTGCTTCGCGATATTGACGCTCGAATAATCCACAATGGTTTTTTCGGGCAGTTCAGACACGGCCTCAACCAACGTCGAGCGAGAGGCCACTTCGTTGAAGCACTTTTCGATCATGCTGTCAGCTATATACATGTTTATAAAGCCAGGGCCGGCAATAGTCACCCGACTAAACCACTCTTTTTCGACTTCGAGAATAGCGACTATTTCGGCCGCCAGCTTCTGGGGGGCACATTTGGCAGCCTTAGACAGTTTCATAGCCGCATTCATTGAAAAATCGCCATTGGCTTTATCAGGAGGCACCTGAACATCAATAAAACTATAATCTTCGATGCCATATCTGCTGAACATTTCTGCCAATTTGCTGTGAATCAATGCGATGAGCTGCTTTTTCATGACTAGCGTATATCCTTTATGCTTAATTCAGGCTTTTGATTTAACAATCAACCAGATGCCAATTGCCCCTATAACAAAATTTGGAAACCAGACTCCGACAAAAGGCGTCAGAAAAGCTCCTTTGGCAAACGCTTTTCCGGCTGCGAAAAGAACATAATAAAGAAAAATTATCACCACCGACATGCCAATACCCACACCGGTACCTGAGCGCGTCGTCTGAGAACCAAGCGGAGCGCCTATCAGCACAAATATGAGGCCGGCAAACGGAATAGAGGTTTTCGACCAGAATTCTATCCAGTGCTGCGTTATTATATTTTTCGACAGGCCTTTTTTCTCTGAATCTCTTATAAATCCATAAAGTTCAGTCAGACTCATGGTGCTGGCATTCTTCGAATCAGGCACATGGTCAGGATTCACAAAATGTGTATCAATCGGATATTCCATGGTCTCAAAATAAGTATAGTTGCGATCTTCGCCGCTCAGATGAATATCAGAGATTCGACCTTTCCAGAATTTGCAGACCCCGGCATCGATTCTGGCCATCTCAGCTTCTATAACGCGAGGGAAACCGCGTGCCTGACCTTCATACATAACGACGCCTGACATGTTTTTCGTTGCCTGGTCAAATTTGCGAACAAAAAATTTACGACCGGGGCCGGCTTCGAAGAATCGGTTTTCGGCAATTATCGGCAAAGGCCGTTTAAGCGTAACTTCTCGTCTGAACAGATGTGCAAATTTTTCATTAGCAACCGGAACAAGCTTCTCATTGAATAAAAAAGTCAGACCTGTAATGAATATGCCCGCGATCGCCGCTGGGGCAACAATACGCGAAAAACTGTAACCACCCGCCTTGAGAGCGATAATTTCAGAGTCTGACGACATTCTGCCAAACGCCACAAGATTAGAAAGCAAAAGCGCCATAGGAAAACTTATTACGAGCGTCGGGGCCAGGCTGTACACAAAAAGAAGAAACACCACGGAAGCAGGCACTCCCTTGGCAAAAATAAGATTGATCAGTTCCATCATCAGATCGATCAACCAGATAGCAACGAAAAAAGCCATCCCAAAGAGAAATGGCTCAAGCAGCTCTTTGAGTATATATTTATCGACAGTCTTTATTGTTGTGGGCATATAACGTAACCTCATAATCTACTCTAGAGGGGACCTTTTTTTCAATAACTTTAAAAAAAATCGGGCAATCGCATTAAAAATAGTCTGCCCGGTAAAAAAATCAGTAAATCAGTAATTCCCGATCACAGGTGCTTGCCAACAAGTGGTTTGTACAGGTAGAATCGTCGGGTTAACATATTATTCTACACCACGAAACACAAAGGCTCAGAATGCTCAATTTATATCAACTCTTCGGCGTAGCAAATTTTTCTTCATTCGAAGAAATAGCGGCCGCTTACAAGCAAAAACACACAGAGCTTTTTTCTTCAGATTCTCCTCTGGCGAATATACCAAAACTGCGCGAATTAAAAGACGCATTCGACCTGCTCAGTAACGACGAAAAACGCGAAGAATACGACGAAAAACTCGGTGAATTCTTAGAAGAACTCGATGAAAAATTTGCCGAAGCTGTTGATGATCTCAGCCGTGGTGAATTGCAAAAATCGATAGACAAACTAAACTGGTGCATCAGCAAAAATCCGGGTGAACCTGACTATTACGAAACAATCGGGCTCGCACAGCGCCTGGGAAATGACTACGACGGCGCACTGCGCAGTTTTAAACAGGGCCTCAAGACGGGTCAGCGCAAAGCATTTTTTCATCGCAATCTTGGCGACATCTACCGCCTCAAACACGACGAAGACAATTCTGACACCCACTACCTGGAAGCAGCTGAAGCATTCAAGGAACTGCTGCAGGTAGACCCGAAAAATGTAGACGCCATGGAACAACTCGCTGATATTTACAGCCGCATGAATTTTTTTGAAGAATCACTCGACCTTTATACCCAGCTCTTGAAGAGGTTTCCATACGCTGCAGCATATCACCGCGCGGCGGGCGGGGTAATGTATGAACTCGATATGGTCGAAGAAGCTGAGACGCACCTTCTTGAAGCGCTGCGCATTGCGCCGGGTGACTCTGCTGCTTTACTTTTTCTGGGGCTGGTTTATTTTAAACGCCGATTACTCGGGCTGGCAGTACAAACCCTCAGAGACAGTCTCAAAAACTCACCCGATCAGCCCGAAGTCGTACAGCTGGTAGTTCAGATAGAAACCATTCGTGGCGAAATCGGCCGCACCGTTGAAGAAATTGTTTTTGATCCGGCACCAGATGCCTATGTCGAAGGCCTGGTCAAATGGTATAACCCCGAAACAGGCATGGGCGTTTTGACTTGCGCTGAATATCCTGAGGTTCTTCTGCATTATTCTGCCATAAAAAACGAAGCCGCAATTGAACTGAAAAAGGGTGATGCCGTAAGGTTTGGCATCGTAAAAGATGCGGCAAGCCCTATAGCCGTACAGGTTGAAAAAATTGGCGAGTCAGAGGCATCTGATGCAATGCCCGGTAAAATAGAGAAATACGATATCGAGAAAAAAATAGGAATCATAAGAGCCCATGACGGCCGCGAGATTTTTTTTGCTTTTTCAGCGTTAACCGAAGAGGCTCTAGAAAACCTGAAGCCAGACATGGAAATTTTATTCGAAAGCAAAAGTATCACCGGGCTTTCTGATAACGCCGTAGAACAGGCGACACGAATCAGAATGCGCAAAAAGAAAATTGCTGTTTTGCAACCTGAGTCATAAACAGAGCATATTTTACGCAAAAACCAAATCAGGTTGTAAGAGTAAAAAAGGCCTTTTCCAAAGAACCATAAGAAGCGATCAGGCTGTCAATAGTGGCCGAAACGCAGATTTTGCCTTTCGAGATTATGCCCGCGTGTGTCACCAGTTTTTCGACAACCTCAAGCACGTGGCTTGAAAAAATAACGGTTGTGCCAGACTTCACCATCTGTTCGAGCAGAACGCGAAAGTCTCGACTGGCCTGCGGATCAAGGCCATTGAATGGTTCGTCAAGGATCAACAGCGGCGGCGAGTGAATGACAATACCAGCAAGCGCGATTTTCTTTTTCATGCCAAAACTGTAGTTCGCCGTGTAGTCTCCGGCAACCCCCGTCATACCAAAAAGCTCAAGCAAACTCCCGATTCTGGCTGATTTTTCTTCGGCGGGAACATTATGAACATCGGCCAGAAACTCTAGAAACTGGTAACCGGTCAGGTAATCATAAAGAAAAATCTCATCAGGAAGATAACCTACGCGAGCCCGCACTGCAACAGGGTCTGCCGTAACATCTATTCCATCTACGGTTGCCGACCCCGATGTCGGGTTAAGCAAGCCCATAAGCATACGCAAAGTCGTTGTTTTACCTGCTCCGTTTGGACCAAGAAAACCGTACATGGCTCCCTTGGGAATGTCGAGAGATATTGAATCTACGGCGACATGGCTATTGAATGACCTGGTGAGATTTTTTATCTTAATCATGCCGGCCAGAAAGACGTTTTTCGCGGCTTAGACGCAGGGATTCTGCATATTTTGCAAGTTCAGGAAATTCTTCAAAAGCCTTAAAAGTCGAATTATTGTGCCAAAAATCAGAGAGCCCGGCAAAACCGGTTTTTTCGTATTCAGCAGCGGTTATCAGCATATCAAACTTATCTATTGCCTTAACAAAGCGGGCTTCAATCGATGAGCCCTCTTCAAACTCTCTGAATAATGAAAGGCTTTCGGCTGTGGTAGTGGCGCCAAGTGGTGTCAGAATATCTTCTACCGCTTTCGTTTCGATCTGGCTTTTATCAGGAAAATAACCGAGGGCCGTATAGGGAATATCGCCAACACGGCATTCGCCAATCTCGTGAATAATTGCTATTGCCACCGCCTTTTCGCGATTTATAGCAACACCCTGATTGTGAGCAAGCATATATGTGAGAAGAATTACACCAAAACAATGATCAGCAATTGATTCACCGTTGCGAATACCTCTGAGTTGCCAACCTGTCCGACGAATTTTTTTAAGCGTCAAAAAGTCATGAAGAACTTTATCGAGTTGTGCAGATTCTATTTTCATTTTATTACCCAGGTTAAGAATAACAGTTTGGTCTATATATACATGAAAAGACGCCAGTCTGGCAAAAAAAAAGACCGGGTTATTCCGGTCCTGAAAAATAAGGAGGCAAACAAATCCAAAACCCATGTCGTCAATAAGTGAAGTTTTGTTAACCATAAAAATCTCTTCTGCGGTATCATGGTGCAAAGCATGGCTTTGTCTGACTCAAGGCGCCAAAAAAGCAAAAATATCTCAAGCAGGTTTGCAAAAAAATGAAATTTTTCAGATTTATTGATTCAGGCTCGCTTGATGGGGCTGCCAATATGGCAGTGGATGAAACACTGGCACGCACTCTTGCACAACATCGAGACCATGGTTATGTCAGGTTTTATCGCTGGATGCCCCCAACTCTTTCTTTTGGCTACAATCAGCATATTGAAAAACTGATAGACGTCGACATGGCTGCCCAAAGAGGGTTTGACATAGTCAGACGCATGTCAGGCGGCAAAATGGTTTTTCATAACAATGAGCTCACGTTTTCAGTTGGTCTGACTGCTGAATTTATCAATATGCGACTTGATCGTGCCGCCACATTTCTTGAAATGTTCAAATTTGCAGTTGAACCAATTATTGAAGCTCTTGTCAAGCATGGGGTTCCGGCACGCTTTTCTTCTTCACGCGAAATAATGAAAACCTCTGAAAATCATCTTCATTGTTACGCCGCTGCCGCAGGCCACTCAATATTTGCCGGTCAGCATAAACTGATTGGTGCGGCCGGCATTTTTCGCGACAACTGCATGGTGGCACACGGTTCTATACCTATTTCAAGCAGCTTTCCGCCCGACGAGCTGTTTTTGGGCGTGATAAATCCGCAGGCAAACATAGAGATAGCCTCATTACAGGATTTTATTGAGAATTCTGCGATAAACAATCTGCCTGGCGCAATCGCCGAAGCTTATGGCCAAAAATTCAATCTTCCGCTTAAAAAAGAGGCCCTGACCGAGCACGAAGTTTTTATAGCCAATGATCTGGCTAAAGAAAAATACGGCAACCTCAACTGGCACAAACAAAAAACACCATAAAATCAGTTTTTTTGATTGCCTGAAACTGTTTTTTTGATATACTATTAGACTAGGATGGTGTACGCAACCAGGAAGAAAATGTGACAAAAAGCCTGAAAATTCGAATTATTTGTTTGGTGCTGGCATTTTTTTCGTCAGCATCGTTTTGTTATGCTCAGCTCGCAGAGAATCTTGACCTGCAGCTAAAAAGCACAACCAAAAGAAAAACAGGCAAGTTTGTCCGCCCGCCACGCAATGGCGAGTTTAAACTCTCTCTCGGCAGTCAGATGCTGACCGAAGAAGAAACATCAATCGAACCATACGAATCAGAAGAAATCACAGAAGTTTTCTCAGATGCTTCTGCAAACAGCTTCGCAGACTTTTCACGCAGCGATCTTACTACCAGACCTTCACCCAGAAAACACGGCAAAAGTCTCTCTTCAACCATCACTCTCAACAATTCCTACGAAGACAACTCAATCGAGATGAATAATTCGACCCCGGCCAAGCTTGCATTTGCCGGAAAAAACGGCCGTCTGCAGCTCTATGGTGAGTTTGAACAAAGGCACATGATCCCGATCCAGACAGCTGATACGGCACCATTCAAGACCTCTTCCAACGCCTCTTCAATGCGTGCCTCTTCTGTTACCTCAGAACCAGAGGGATTATCAAACCAGGGGCTCCCCGCCGAACACGACAAAAACACAGCCCTTTCTTCAAAATACTACCTTGAAGCCGTTTACAATTTCAGGCCGACACTGAAGGGCAAGGTTTCTTTTAAACGAGCAATGATAGACACCTTTGAATCTGAAGAAAACCTGCAGGTTGAGGGCATAGTTGAAGCTAACCGCAACATATTGATTAAAGCGGGCTATAACAACGAGACACGACCAGAAGTAACAGAACCGAAATCGACCAGCAACACCAAAGTCTGGACAGAATTCATTCTTAAATTCTAAAAATGCAGATAACAGACATCAGAATTCAGCTTCTGAAGTCTCCGCGCACGAAGCTGATCGCGTTTGCAAGCATAACCATTGACGACACCCTTGTGATAAAAGACTTTCAGATTTTTTCTTCTGTTAAAGGCTTCTTTGTTGGCATGCCAAGTCGAAAGATGCCAGACGGGGAATGGCGTGAAACGGTTTTTTCATTAAACACAGAATTTGCAGACTATGTTTCCGGCGCCATTTTAAGGGCATTTGCAGACGAACAGCAAAAACCTGAAAATATTGCCTAAAGGCCGGTTGCACGCTTTTCGGTTTTATGGTATTCTCGTCAGGCTTGAGAACAACAAGTATTGGGGTGTAGCCAAGTGGTAAGGCACCTGCCTTTGGAGCAGGCATCCGTAGGTTCGAATCCTCCCACCCCAGTTCAAACCGGGGCTCACATTGACTTTGCGAGCCCCGGTTCTGTTTTTAAGAATTGACTCGAAGGCAAAAATCGGTTATATTCTGCCCATAATTTTTTATGGAGCTGAGGCTGATTTGCAACATCGACTTAAAAATCTACGCCGACACACGAAGCTCAAGGTAGCGCAGGCTCTGCAGCTCCCCCATAAAGATACGACATCTTTACGGGGGAGTTTCTCTTTTAGGGACTTTTTCTTCTTCTTTTCGCTGTGTGTAACCATGAAAGGAAATCACCAAATGCACATCGAACCAGTATCCGCCTCGTTTCGCGCTCTGGTCGAAAGATGTCTCGCAAAAAATCAGTTTCAGAACCAGCCCGAAGCGGGGTCTGATTTCAGCCACAATTTGCCGTTCTCACAGCAAAGATTATATCAAGATTCAGGCAACGCAACAGAGATACGCACTGAGCTAAACGTAAGGGTAATTGAAGATTTTTTACGCCCGTGACCTTCTACTGAAAAGCAAAATTGTCAGTTATTTTTAACGATTTCTGTTCAGAGTAAGACAAAACTGTGTATAATAACCACGAAAAATTGCTTCTCGAGGTTAAACATGACACCTGAAATTCACGCTCTGATACTCGCAGCAGGAAAAGGCACGCGAATGAAATCGGAGCTGCCCAAGGTAGTACACCCAATTCTTGGGCGTCCAATGGTTTCGTATGTTATCGATGCCGTTAAAGCCATCGGCTGCGAAAAAACTATTCTGGTCACAGGCTATAAAAGCGAACTGGTTAAATCTTCATTGAACCAGACCGGGCTGAGTTATGTCGAGCAAAAAGAACAACTCGGCACAGGGCATGCAGTGCAATGCTACGCAAAAGAAGCAAAGCATCACCCGCAACATCTGCTGGTAGTCTGCGGTGACACTCCGCTTATTTCAACAGACACCCTTAAAATCATGGTAGAAATGCACCTCAGAGAACAACCAGCCATAACCATGATGACTCTCATGATGAACGAACCTGGCAATTATGGCAGAGTTCTGCGCAAAAATGGCGCTGTTATGGCAATTCGAGAGGCTAAAGACTGCAAAGCTGAAGAGCTTCTCGTCAAAGAAGTAAATCTGGCCGTATACCTCTTCAACGCAGAATTTTTGTTCAACAACATCTTTTCGCTCACTTCTGAAAACAAGCAGAAGGAGTATTATTTAACCGATCTGGTAGAAATTGCCGTTCAAAAAGGGCTAAAGGTCGCGGCCTGCATCGAAAAAGACGAAGCTTCAACTCTCGGAATCAACAGTCGCCAGCATCTGGCCGAAGTAAGCGCTATTCTGCAAAATCAGATTCTGACACGGCTCATGGATTCAGGAGTAACAATCACCAGCCCTGAAAATATCTTTATTGGGCCTGACGTTATTATAGAACCGGACACAACCATACATCCGGGCACCATGATTTCGGGCGAATGCAGAATAGGCAGAGACTGCGTAATCGGGCCGAATTGTCATATAACTGACTCATCAATCGGCGATAATAGTCGGGTTGAATTTTGCGTCATCAGCGATGCCAGTCTGCCCGAAAATTCAAAAATAAAACCATTTACGGTTATAAACGGTGGAAACAAATGATCAATCACTTCAAAACGGCGGGGGACAGCATGCAAAATTCGAGAGTGAAAGTGTTTTCGGGTGAAGGAAACCACCAACTTTTTAAAGAAGTATGCCAATATCTGGCGATTCCTGAAGGTAAAATGCTTCATACTTCTTTTGCCGACGGCGAACTGTATTGCCGCATAGAAGAATCGGTCAGGGGATGTGACACGTTCATTATTCAGCCGACCTGCCCACCTGTAAACGAAAACCTGATGAAACTTTTGATAACCATGGACGCACTGCGCCGCGCTTCAGCCGCGAATGTAACAGCGGTAGTGCCATACTTCGGATATTCCCGCCAGGAAAAGAAAAGTACCGGGCGCGAACCGGTTACTGCAAAGCTTGTTTCCAACATTATAACAATTGCGGGCGCAAACCGCATGATGACGATTGACATGCATGACCCCGCCCTACAGGGTTTTTTCGACATTCCGGTAGATCATCTTTCTGCTGTCAGGTTGCTGGCCGAGCATTTTCTCAAGCGCGATCTAACAGACCATGTCGTTGTTTCACCTGATACGGGCGGAGTTCTGCGAGCCCGTCAGTTCGGCAAAAGACTGGATCTTCCGATGGCAATCATTGACAAACGCCGTCCTGAAAGCAACAAAGCTGTGGTAATGAATGTTATCGGTGACGTAGCAGATAAACACGCCATTATTATCGATGACATAATAGATACAGCCGGCACTCTGGTTAACGTCGCAGAAAGTCTTATGGAAAAAGGTGCCAAATCCGTCGTGGCCTGCTGCACCCATGCTCTACTTTCTGGACCGGCGATAGACAGGATACCCAATTCACCAGTGCGTGAAATAGTCTGCACCAATTCTGTAGCTTTGAGCCAGGAGAAAATCGAAAAATGCAATATTACGGTTTTGTCACTGGCTCCGCTGATTGGTGAAGCTATAAGGCGAATTTTTGAAAAACGCTCAGTGAGCGAGCTTTTTCTCTGACTTATAAAGAGGAGTTTTGCGATGCATAATTATCATAAAATCTTAACCGCCTCACTGGCAGTGGCTATTCTGGCGACTGGCCTGAGCGGGTGTGGTGGAAAAAAGAAAAAAAATCCGGTTGCAACCGAAACAGAAGTAACGACAGAAAGCATTAGCGACAGCAATTTTACGACATGGAGCGACAACACCAGAGCCCGTGAAGCTATCGAAAGCGGCAACTATGAAACAGCGAAATCGCTTGCTTCTTCCCGCATATCTGAAAACCCGGGAGACGCAAAAGCACACGCTCTGCTCGGGCAAACTTACGCAGCCGAGGGCGAATTTACCAAAGCACTCAAAAGCTTTGAAGCCGCAATCAAGCTTGAGCCTGAAAATACCGCTTACACCCAGGAACGGAACGCATGCATGGCCACAATGGCCGACAATGCTTTAAAACTAGACCTGCCAAGCGAAGCGCTTGAATTGCTGAAAAAACTTGTCAAAACTGATTTTCAGACAGCTAAGACAGAAGAAAAGCTCGCAAAAGCCTACGTGGCCGTCAGCGATAAATTAGCCAGCACAGGTAACATAGAAGAAGCGGAGTCGATTCTCAGAGAGGGGATGAATATAGTCCCAGACTACCCTGAGCTCAGAGCAGGCCTGGCAAAACTGCTCATGAGTGCTGATCGTTTGATGGAAGCAGAAAGAATTCTCAGAGCGATGAAGGAGACCAACCCTGAATTTTCAGATGGTCTGCTTGTATATGCCTCTCTGCTGCACCGCATGGGCGAAATAAAAAAGGCTGAGACCATGCTCGACGCAGTTCTCAAAATTTCACCCGAAAATGTTGAGGCCCTGACCCTCAAACAAAATTTGCAAAAAGATGTTCCGGTGATTACGGTTTCAAAAATGCCGGAGCATGACATGAGCCTTGAAGCAAGCAAAGACAAGCTTAAAACGCTCGAAAACTCGGGCAGTCTGTCTGAGCAAAAAAAGCTTCTAGAAGCCATGTCTATAAATTTTCCCGGCGAAAGCCAGACTTTTTTGAGTCTCAGCATTGTCAATGAAAAGCTCGGTCAGATCGACAATGCCATTCTGAATGCCGAAAAATTTCTTAAGCTGCAGCCTGAATCGGCGAAGGGCAAGCTGCATTACGCCAGATGCCTCTACCAAAAGGGACAACATGAAAAAGCCCTGGAAATTATCGACCAGCTCGAACCTACTTACCCTGACAAGCTCGAAATAACAAGCGAAAGAGGCCAGGTAATGGCCCGCACAGGTAATTTTGCGCAAGCCAGGGAATTATGGAAACAGGTATTGGAAGCAGATTCTGAGCACACTGCCACATTATTCAACTTTGGGCAACTCGAAACAGAATCGGGGAATTTCATAGAAGCCCAGGGGTATTACGAAAAAGCCATACGCAAAGAGCCGTTCAATAACAAGTTTAGATATTTTGCCGGCATAAATCTGATTCAAAGCGGGCTTAAAGACCAGGCCACAGCGCTCTGGGAAGCCTCCAGAAACTCCCTGAATCCTGAAGATCCTTATGCGTCACGAATACTTGCCGCACTTGGCAAAGAAGCTGCTAAATCTCCGCAGGCAATAACTCTTTCGGCCCCTCCGCCGGTTGTAGCTGTTTCGCAGGCGGCAACGACGCAGATGGAACCAGACGTTGCCGAAACTATAATTGTTCCGCGGCATGTTATCGAAGAAGGTGCGGCAGACCATGATTACGACAGTGCTCTTGAATACGCACGCGGAGGCTTTTTTAATGAAGCAATTCAGGCGTTCAAAAGCGTATTGAGTCGCGACCCCGGCAATTTCAACGCCCTGATGAATCTAGGCAAAGTTTATGTAGCAACAGGCAAACAGAACTTCGCCTGTGCGTATTTTTTGAAGGCTCTGAAGATAGACCCGCAAAACCTTTTTGCACTGCGCGCCCTTGCTAATGCATATTCTGAAAGCGGCATGCATCAATTGGCAGCACAGATAACCGCACAGGTAAAGGCATCGCACCCAGACCAGACCGAGGGGTTTCCCCAATATACCCAGACCGCCTTAAAAAACGATCCGCGCGCCTTTGAGCCCGTAGCACAGGCCTTGATAAGCGAAGGATTGAGCGCAGAAGCTCTGGCTGTTGTACAAACAGGGCTTTCGCAGCAAAACGATCAGGCTGCCCTGTATCTTTTACAGGGTGATGTATTAAAACAAACCGGCCAGTTCAATCAGGCAATGGAATCTTATAAAACCGCCATGGCAAAAGAGCCACAAAACCCCGCGCCATTTATCAGAATGGGAGATCTTTACGCTGCTTCGGGGCAGACTTCGCTGGCAATCGAAGAATATCAGAAAGCACTTAAAACAAGCTTTATCGAACCAGACAGCATGTTCATTATTGCCGACCGTTTTCAGCAGATTGGGCGTGAAGCAGACGCTAAAAGAGTTCTGAGCCAACTTAAAGGCATGAATCTGAACCAGGCGCAAATAATCCAACTCGACCAAAGATTGGGCCTCAAAGCCGACACTCAGAAAGAGGAGAATTTATAATGACCAAAGAAACCACTCTGGCAAGTCTCGATGAAGCAATAACCGAGTTAAAAACTTCGATAAAAAACGTTTCTGACGTTGAAGTGAGAAAACAGCTCGAAAAAACGCTGAAAAACCTTATCAGGGCAAGAGAAAGAATGAATCCGGCCAAGCCGTTTTCGTCGTTTTACGTGGTGGCATTGCCATTTATCGCCATATTCGTCATGATCGGATCATATTATTTTTCTCGCCAGCATGCCAAGGAATGCCGCTGATTCTAACAGAATGAGAACATATATATTCGGCCCGGTACCGTCACGCCGGCTTGGGATTTCTCTGGGTGTCGATCTTACCCCTACTAAAACATGCTCGTTTGACTGCCTTTATTGCCAGCTCTCAAAAACCAGATTTCATACTTCCGAACGCAAAGAATTCTGCAGCCCTGACGAAGTCATTGCCGAGCTCAAAGAAGTACTTGGCGAAATAGCCGCTCCTGACTGGATAACCATTTCAGGCACAGGCGAGCCAACTTTGCATTCTGGCCTGGGCTACATTCTGGCTGAGATAAAAAAAATAAACAGCGCTCCATGCTGTGTCATAACAAATTCGTCGCTTATATACCTGCCAGAAGTTCGTCAAGAACTGATGCTTGCCGATAGACTTCTGCCAACTCTTTCAACAGTCAGTCAGCAGACATTCACCAGGATCCACAGACCCACCCCTGATCTGCAACTGAATAAAATTCTCGAAGGCCTGCGAATCTTCATTCATGAATTCACCGGCTCAGTAGAGATAGAGATCTTTGTCTGCCCTGGGGTCAACGACACAGACGAAGAAATTAAAAACCTGCGCAATTACCTGATGACATTGGATCGCCTTGAATCAGTGTATCTGAATGCTGCCGTGCGTATGCCTCTTGATAGCGAGATAAAAACTGCCGACCAGAATCGCCTCAACGCTTTCAGAACGAAACTTAACCTCTCCATTCCGGTTACAACAGCATTTGAGCACAACTTAGTACCTCCGAGAATGAGCAACTGGAACAGGCCTGCCGTGTCTTCGGATATATTAAAGCTTTTACTGCGCCATCCATGTAGTGAGCAGCAACTCGAACGCGTTCTTGGCTCAGCCCCGGAAAAATTAAGAGAGCTTCTGAACGAACTTTCTATGGCAGGGAAGGTAAAAAAGACCGCTAATGACTGCTGGACCCTGGTCGAATAGCTGCGCGCATTTGCGATTTTTCTGGTCTGAGTCTGAAGACGATATCGGAGCTAAGACTCAGATCTTTTTTGATTTCGAGAGGCATAAAGTCTTCTGCCGCAGCCAGCAATAGTACGTTTTTCTGCTTTATACCAGTAAAATCGATTTTAAAATAACCCGCTTCATCAGTCACAGCAGTTCTTTTTTCGCCGGCAATATAAGCACAGGCAACCGGGTTACCGGTGATAGCGTTGATTACACGGCCGGTAAGCTGACACTGGCGATTTTCGTCTTTTCCAAGAATGGCTGCAACAAGGTTACTTATTGCCTTTTTTTCGATAAAACCAACAGCATCTGCCAATTCTTTCAAGAATAGTTTTTTATCTGAAGCATCCGCAAATATTACGCCTGGCGAGTTTTGATAATTAAGCGCCCGCATAAGTCGGCTCGCAATCAAAAAATCAGTAGAGTTGTTTCTGAGAAATTCGGCCGTTTTCTGCAGATAATGCAGAGTTTCAATGTTGCGCACTGGCTCATCTGGTCTGAAGCTCCCATCAGAAAAGCCTTCAATGATTCTACACGAAAGAACACGGCTGATACTCATTGCCCGGTCATGCGCCAGATCGGTGAAATGTGGCAAATTGGCAAAATCAGGAACAATGTATGATTCTTCAAGAATTGTTTCGAGCAACAAAGACAGTTCGGCTCTGTTGAGACGATTATCCGAGCGCCCGGTATGAAAGGCAGAAAGCAGCAACAAGACCAGCAAAAGAGATAACAGGGCGGTCAGGCGCTTTTTAAGCCTTTTAAGTTTTTTAACTCTGCTCATCTGTAAGGTTTTTTCTGCCCATGTACCACACAGGCCCTCGACGGTAAAATTCAAGATTATGCGCCGCAGCAATGGCTTTTAGCGCATCAAGAGGAGTGGGTGCCTCAAGCTCGGCACTGAAAAATTCTGGAATATTGCCGGCAAACTCAAGTTTTACGCCAGCTTTAGAGGCAAGTTCCAAAACAGCCGGCTCAAAGGGCGATTCATGAAGACTCAGCACTGCCGGGGCGTATTTTTCTTCGCGCGGGTCGAGAAGCTTCTTTTCATCAGCCGCAAATGCATCTGCAAAACCGCTTTTTTCTGCCAATCTCACAACTACAGTATTTTCAACATATCTTATAGTTGCAAGACATTCTGGTCTTATAAAAAGACGAACCCGGCTGCGATGGTCGGTATCGGCACCGACCATATATCCAAGCTTCAGATCACGCCCCGCAAAAGCTTTTTTAGCAAGCATCGGAGCGATATCAGCGCCCGAAAACTCAAGAATAAGGCACTGATCTCTGCCTTCATAACGCACTGAGGGTTTTTTAAGCATTGAAAGGCGAAGCCGCACGTCAGTTTCTCCTTCACGCTCATCAATTATAAAATCTTCGATGCGTGGCAATTCAGAGCTTGCTCTGGCAAGCCGCCACCCGGCTGCGGCAAAAAGAATAATCAGATAAACGATGTATATAGCGGTTCTTCTATTCAAAGCATAGTCCTATGATTGAATAAAGCCTGTTCTAGAAGATAGAAGACACTGATTCTGGAAACGCCGGCGCATTTATGAAAATCAGCGCCCAGCAAAGAAAATCTTTTCTGCAATTCCTCGTTGTTAACCGATGTGCCGCTTTTAAAAAAAGCGGTGGCAGGAAAAGTTATATTCAGATAATTGCCAACTGCGTAGAGAACATGGTTCCA
>SABV01000292.1 GCA_009928855.1 Erysipelotrichia bacterium
TAAGCAGCTTTTTAGAAGAAAGGGAAGATAAATGACCACCAACCATGAAACCAGAAAAATTTTTGGACAGATCGCTGAAAAATACAACCTGCCGGTTCTTGCAGAGATTATCAAAAGCGCTGAGCACATAATCTGGAAAAAGGACATCACCATCTGTATCGCCAATATTCTCAAAGCTGCCCAAGCTGAAGGCGACACGAAAGAACTTCTTAAAGACGCAAAAAATATGTATAATGGGCCGATTTTTGCGATAAATGCCCCTGAAAAAAAGTATCTCATCAAAGCTGAGCCTGATTTTGACAAGGCTGTTAAAGATCTCGCAAAGTTTGATTTCTGCTTCAAACTCAGCCCCTATCATGTAATAAACACCTATCTGGCCATTCTGATCGCTCAGATCACTGAACAGAACCTGAACGTTCTTCTCAAAAAAGGCGAAGAGCACATGGAAGCCTTTATCGCGGCTTCTTTAAAAGAAAACAAAAACTGGCGCAAAGACACGCTCACGTCTGCAGACCCGAAGCTCATTATTCCGGTTGGCGCGGCCGGCTGCGGAAAATCAACTTTTTACCATGAGCTGGGCAACGTGGTTAATGCCTCATGCGATAACATCAGATACATGCTTTTTAAAGAATTCGGGCCCTGCTTCGCGCCATGGGAAAGCACGCTGGCATGGTTCGTGGTGAATCGCATGACCGACCTCTATCTTGGCCGTGGTTACAGCGTTTTCTACAACGGTGTCAATACCGATCTTGAATACCGCTCACCCATCACCATGGAAAACCCGGACGCATTGTATGCCGGAATGCCATATCGCATGAAACTGGTCTATTTTGAGCCTACCGTCAGTCTTACCAACAGCGAAGTTAACGAACTCAGAGCGATCAATCTCTGGGCGACCACGCTGGATAAGGTCGATAGAAAAGGCCTGAGCTCAAATGTCTGCAAAATACTCGATCTTATTCAGACCAACACCGAAAGAACCATGGAACGCACCAAAGCGATCCGTGAAGGTAAGGCAGAACAGGACCCATTTGACATTCTTTACCCGGTTCCACCCGCGATCGTAAAAATGTTCATGGAACAGTCTTTTGCAAAGCCCGAAGGCCCGAATGTGGTGGTGGTTCCGCGCAAAGAGATTCCAGATGCGGCTGAACGTGCAGCTTTCTATCGCAAATATGCCGCAATGGCAGCAAATTAACTTAAATTTTGCTGCTTTCATTGAAGGTTAAATCTGCCGCATTGTCTTTCTTGTATAGTAAAGCCGCTTTGATACGACTGTTGAGCCGAGAAGAATTTAGAAGAAAAAATTCTCTCAGCTTGTTTTTACAATCGTTTGCAAAGTTTTAACGAGGGGGCGGTTATGGAGCCAATTAAATGGATTTTACTGGCTGTTTTTGCAAGTATCCAGGTGACAGCCAATGTTTACACTCTTGCTGAAGGGTTCAAGGCAGGTAAAATAAACGTATATTTACACACCTGTGGTCGCTTTTTTGGCGAAAAGCCGATCAGAGACCATAGTCTGGCATTTGAGCCAGGTTATTTCTGGTTTGAAGTGCTTTGTAATCTGTTTTGGCCTGCAATAACTCCTTTGGCAATCTATCTGTTATTTTATTAACAGCTGATGTCAGGGCATCCCCTGGTAAAATATTCCATCGTAAAAGTATTCCGAGATTTCGCAGGTTCTAATAGGGCTAGAACCGCCTGAAATCTTGCATTAACTGCCCTGATTATTATATCCGTTCATTTCTTTCACAAAAACGCCAGTTATATTGATAAAATTATTGCTCACCAAAAGAGCACGATTCTCGGTGTCGGTCTATCGTTGCTTTTGGCAGCTACTCATTGCCGTAGTAAAGAAAGTCTAAATCATCTTTTGAGAGCATTTTAGAAAGCTTGAGAGAGGCAACTGTTCTTCTTAGCTGTTCAACAGTAATTGGGCCTATCACCAGAAAATCTGCCCTTTTATGGGCCAGCGCATAAGCATTGACCATCTGATCAACCTTATATGAAGTTTTGTGTTTTTTGTTGAATTCTTCGGTAAAGCTGACAACCCTGTTATATCTTTCTTCGTTGGCGCATGTAAAAATAGCATGATAGACGTTCTTCCAGTAAGGGTCACCTTGGGCATACCTTCTTCGGGCATCCTTTCTTGCGTTGTCCCAACAAGGTTCAGGCCTGTCAAGAATGCTGATGCCGCCCAAGGGCGAATAGGGCATTATCTTGATTCCCTTCAAAAAGTTTTCATCCTGCATATCTTCATGAGTAACCTGCACGCCGCCTGCATGAATGGCCCTTTCAGACATTTCGAAAAGAGAAAAGTAAGGGCTGTTGAAAACCGGTTTTGCAAAATCAGGTTGTTTTTTTGCCAGTGCCAATGATCTTGTTATTCTGTGGGGTTTCCAGTTTGACCAGCCAAAAAATGTGTAATTATTGCGTATTTCTTTGGAGCTGAGGGCTTCCATTATTGTTTTAACAGAATTTTGACTTCTCTTAATTGGCTCAAAACCGATAAAATCGCCATCATCCCTGTGCATGAGGTAGACGGTAGGGTTTTTCTTCAGGTTTTTTTGCGTGTGCCCAAGTTCTTCGCTGATTCTCTCGATTATCTGCTCTTTGCTGCCGAACAAACGACTTGCATAACTTCCGTTAGGGGCATTTGGCAGAGCCGTATATCCCTCTGCCATCATACCTCTCACCTTTAGCATTTCCTGCAGACAGTAAGAGTTTTCTCCTTCAGGCAGTTTCTTTGACCAATACAGGTCGAATGGAAAGCCGCCTTTTGAAAGGGCGTATATTTTTTTGCCTGGATTTTTCTGGTTGTATGACTCCATCCATTTTCCAAGTTTGTATTCGATATCGCCCACGTAGATCGGGGAGGTATCAAAAAGATTTATGCCCAGGCGGGCAGCCTCGTCAAGCAATTCATTGATGCTTTGTTCGGAAATTTTCCTGGATTCAAGTCCATACCAGTCCTCCTGTGCAATGTGGTCTGTGCCCATAATCAGCCTGGAAAATTTTACGCGTTCGTTTTTTTCATTACGAACTTCAATATATTCCATCCCTTCCGCAGCTGAAAGATCAGATGCGAAGAGGATATTCGCATTAAAAAAATTAGCAAAGATCAGAACGGTAATCAGCAGTATTGCATGAAATCTTTTCATCTCAATTTCTCCCAGGCTAGATGCGTAATAATTCTTTTCAAATTCTGATACGGGCGGGCAGACTAATGGACTGTTCGAGAACAATGCCACGATTTAAGGCTGTTGAACACTCAGATAAGTGGGCGCAGAAATTTCATGCGGCCAAAACGTTCGAGCTTTTTCATGACCTCAGCTTCGGTATGGGACTCGGGACCAAAAATTACGGTAATGCGGCCATCGGCTTCTTTGCGGATTTTGTATTCAAGGCATTTCGCAAAATCAGCTTCCATGCGCAGCGCCAGACGACGGGCAAACGGTTGATCGTTTATGACTGTGACAACCTCTGAATTGATGACCATGCTGAGCGGGTCCAGGTTGTAGGTACCTACCACGCCGATCTGACGGTCGAAGACGAAAGCCTTGGTGTGAATACATGGCATTCCCTTCGGGTAGACAAGAATGCGGGCGGTGGGAATGTTTGCCAGCAGTCTTTTCCAGTCTGTGAGAAAAAAGGCCACAGTCGAAGGGTGGTTGGTTGATTCGCCGCTGTTGGTGCAAAGAATAATTTTGACTCCACGTCTGGAAGCGCGACGAAGTGCTGCTTCGGAAGCCTCATCTAGAACAACGTAGGCGTTTTGAATGAGAATTTCATCGCGGGCGGCGTCAATCATTCGAATCAGGTTCGCTCCGATATCGCGTCTGGTGCCGAGCAGAGAGTGACGGTCGAGGATGCGCACAGGCATGGCTCTTTCGCCCCGAAACGGCTTGTATGAGTTATAAGAAGAGAGTTTTTTGAATCCTGACAATTGCTGGCAAAGGTTTTGAGCCGTTTTGTTCAGACTGCGGGGAAAGTTGAGCTTGTGCAGCTCGGGAATGCCTGATCCCTGCAGATAGCGATTCATAAGGTGGTAAGAGAGATCGAGCTTTGCCCCCTGCGATACGAAGTTGACAGGGTCGCGTCTGACTACCCGGTTTGTCAGGGCTTTCCATTCTTCGTCGAAAGCCTGCTGAAGCTGTCTGACGACTCCCGGGCCTTCCATGAGCACGTCGAGATCCTGAAAGACATTATTAAATTCGCCGAGCTGAACAAAATAGTCCTGCCCGATATTGCGACCGCCGGTAAGGCAGATGCGACTGTCGGCAATTATAATCTTATCGTGGTTCGAAGCGAAGATTTTGCGCAGATCGCCAAGGGCATGAACAAGCTGACGCCCAATCGGGTTGTAGATCTTGATCTCGACATTGGGCTCCCGGGCAAGGTCTTCAAGCTCATCATAGTCTTTCAGCTTTTTTGCCCCGCGCATGAAGCGGTCATCGACCATCAGACGAACAGTCACCCCCTGGCGCGCCTTCTTTCGAAGAAGACCAAGAAATGAAAAGCC
>SABV01000035.1 GCA_009928855.1 Erysipelotrichia bacterium
TAGCATGCACATTCTATTATGTCAAAATGCACTCTCAGGTTGTTTTTGCGCACACAAACGTAAAATTCAAAAGAAAAACACTTGCCCCACCAGATCGAAGAGCTGTATTTTCAAGAATGTCTTCTGCAGGCAAAAACAACTCAAGGCGACCGCACGGAAACACCCTGGGCCTGCAGTTATACTAGACCCCCGCCACCTGCTTTCGCGGGTTTGTCAGTTAAAATAACAGGAAAACATGGTAAAAAACATGGATCAGAAACATTTTGAAACTTTAAAAAGCCGCTTCAATGAATACGTGAACTCTTTTCGTGATAATGACGGAAACTTGCACCCAATGATGCAGCTTAAATACGAGCATTCTCAGAGAGTGGCCAATGAAGCCAGAGAGGTAGCCGCTGCCCTGAACTGGAAGGAACCTGAACTTCTGATGGCCGAGATCATCGGGCTTCTACATGATGTGGGCCGGTTTTCTCAGTTTCAAGACTTTCAAACCTATTGTGACTCAAAATCTGTTAATCACGGGTGCCGTGGTTTTGAGGTTTTAGCAAAATCAGACTGGCTTACCCGCCTTTCTCAAGAAGAAAACCACGTAATTCTCGAATCGGTGCGTCTGCACAATTGCCATCGCCTGCCCACCACCATGGCAAAAGATCTTCGACTCTTTGTAAACCTGGTCAGAGATGCCGACAAGCTTGATATTTTCTTCGTTCTTAACAATGCTATCGAAAAAGACACACTGAAGAACAACCCAGAAATTATATGGGATCTTCCGCAGAATATTCCGCCCAGCCCGGCTATTATCGAGGATTTACGTTATCATCGCCAGGCAAGCTACGAAAACGTAAAATCGCAGGCAGATTTTTGCCTTCTACAGCTCTGCTGGATCTACGATTTGAATTATGCACCAACGATAAAGAAAGTATCAGAAAGAAAAATCGTCGACCGGATTGTTCAAACTCTACCAGCCAGCGACGTTCCGAAAGATGCTATCCAAAGCCTGAAACAATTTTTGCAAACCGCTGCATAAAAAAATATGCTCACAAATCACGGCTGATCCAACTGCCCGGTTTGCGGAATATAGGTTTTCAGGCTTTCTATTGCTGGCTCTTCTGCTGCGTCGGTCTTTGTTTGCATACTGCTGGTCAGGGTGGAATGCAGACTCTGCCAGTCAATGGATTCGCTGATTTTATACAATTCAGGATCAGTCAGAATTGCGGTTATCGACGGGTGCTTCATAAAATCACCGAAACGTTTATCGCGCAACATCTGCTGCAATTCAGGATCATTGCCGAGCGGCAGCAGTTTCGGATGCCTGGCCAGAGGAGCAAGCTTATCTTTAACAGCGTGCCAGTCAACATTTTTAAGATTTTCGGTAAACCTTTTATCGCCGACAAGCAGCAAGAGCTGGGTTGGCCCAGAGGCATTAGCAGCCAGCCATGGTTGAATGCGACTATTAAAAACCTGATTGAGTTCTGTCGTTATCGAGCTTTTCATCTGAAGATTTTTTGCCGGAACAATGCTCAGCAGAAAACCCAGCGCAGCTATTACCACCAACGCTTCGCCTGTTCCCCAAAATAGCCCGCAAATCTGCCCTGGCACGGTTGGTCGGCGAGGCTTGTTATACAGGGGTCTTAGCATGAGATAGGTAACAGCATAGGCAGAAAAAAAGACAACGGGTGTAGCCATGCAGGTGCCAATAAAATTGGGATACCCAATCAGAGCACCGGCTCTTGGCCCGGCAACATAAGCAACGCCAAGCGGAACAACATTGAGCGCCAATGAAACCACTTCATTGAAAATACCGCGGCGGAATCCGATGAATCCCCAGACCGCCACGCCGCCCAGTGCTCCCCATTTAAAAATAAAATCAATGTCACCGTGATTAAACGCGATAAAAAAAATAATGCTGATATAACAGGCAAAAACGAGATAAGCAAGAACGTCGGGCCATCCGGGCAGGGAGTTATCGTGGCCAGCGGCTGACAGCAATTTTTCTGTTTCTATATTATTCATATAATTTTCTACCCTGATCTGGTATCTTGTTCGGCGGAGCGGCAAATGCAACCAGCGCTGAACTTAGCTCAGTATGCTGTTTTCACCCACATTTGTCAACGAATGTGTTTTATTTTTGAAAATCGAACTCTGCAAATAAAAACAGTTGCCACGTTCAATCAAAAAACTGTATTCTGAGGGCATACTGACGGTCACAAGAGCATTGATCAGCAACATATTACACGCCACAGCAGGTAACCTCATTCTTTGCTTAATTTAAATACCCTTTTATAGACATTTTGCCCCGATAAAGCTTCATTTCTTTAAATGCCAGTCTGTTAATAACTTCTGATAAGTGAGCAAATGCCATGCCCCTCCCAAAAAAGTTCTGGCTGACCCTTACAGTCTTGCTTTGCGTGGCGATAGCATTGTTTTTTACACACAATCGTTCTGCAGGCATGCCGCAGCATTATGAAGGCTATATAAGCCTTGAACCTGAGTCGAAGCGCTCTAAACCATATATTTCGTTTCATTTATTGCAGGGCAACACAGAACAAAAATATATGGTTTTGATAAAAAAACCTGAATCGTTCGCCCTGGTAGAAAGTATGCTTGGCAGGAAAGTTCAGGTAAAAGCTTTTATTTATAAGCATGAGCCGTCTGATTTTGACAAAATTGAAATAATTGAGATAACCCCCCTTTAGCGATTAACAACTTGTAATCTGCCGGGCATAATTATTTTGCCGGGCTGGCATAAAAAAATAGTGTATTATTAGCGCCTGACTTTTAACGATAAAAGAGGCTATGAATTATAAAAACAGGGAGTCACTAATGCTCAACAGTGATATTCTGCGACGCATCCGCTATGCTTTTAACTTTGACGACAAACTGATGCTGGAAATCTTTAAGCTTGGTGGAATCATACTGAACGTAGATAAACTAAAAAATCACCTTAAAAAAGAAGAAGACGAGGGCTATGCCCCCCTTGATTCTGCGACTTTAATCGCATTTCTCGACGGCCTGATTCTTAGAAAACGTGGGCCAAGAGAAACAATCTCTTCGCCGTTGCCGATTAAAGAAAGCTTCAGCAACAATCTTGTTCTGCGCAAAATTAAAATTGCTCTTGAATTTAAAGACGATGATTTACTGGCGGTTTTAAAAAGAAGCGAAATGGAAATCTCAAAAGCCGAACTTTCGGCCTTGTTCCGCAAAAAAGATCACAAAAACTACAAAGTATGCGGGGATCAGCTTTTACGCAATTTTCTCGCAGGTCTCGCCGGCTACAAAAGGCCATTACCCACCGAAACCACAAACAGGTAATTTTATCGCCGGCATTGATTTATAATCCGTTAAAATACACGATAGCCTTTTTCGTTGGCAATTTCGAGCATTTCGCGGTCACCGCGTGAATCGCCGTAGGCATAGATTGTTTCGTATTCAGTGAGATCGATGCGTTCTTTGATGCGGCGCACCTTTTCGGGACCGTAGCAGTTAAAAGTTGCGAACCGCCCGGTAAGGTTTCCGTCTTTTTCTTCGAGTTCAGTGGCGATAAGTTCGAGCTGGTGCTGCTGACACCAGAATTTGAGATAATCGGCAAAAGAAGCCGAAACCACTACAACACGGTGTTTCTGCTGCAGATGCCAGAGAATTTTTTTCATGGCTGTCGGGCGTATAATGCGATTCAACTTCTCTTTGACAAAAATGCGGGCGGCATGGTCAAATTTTTCTCGACTCATGTTGGCAAAAAATGCCATTGCCACCTTTTGCTTGGCGGTCTGGTTGGTGACGAGATGCAAAGCATACGCCAGCAGCCAATGACTAACAAACAACATGCGCCATACGAAGCGGCCTTTTCCCGCAATAAAAAGCAAAAAGTCTCTAAAACTATCGTGAGTCGTAATTGTACCGTCAAAATCGAAAAGCGCCAGCTTCATTTCCGCTCCCTGATATATATTGATGCACCCCACAATAAACAAACCACCACATTTATGCAACTCTCTCATGCCTTGCTTTTGTACAACGCCTTAAATATACTCTTGGTATGGTTGCAGTAAAAGGAATTCAATATTCTTATCAGATCGACTTGTTTAATCAGGTTCCAACGCATGTAAAAACAAAAGTGCGAAACCTGCCGGTTCTCTCTGTACCTGAAGCAACCCCTCTCGACCGTGCTATTCGCGATGACTTCAGGGCAGGCGCGCGTAATCAGACAATGCCCGGCGAAAACACCGGCATCGAAACTGCTGTCGGGCAGATAAATGGTGTACCAACCGCCGCACAACCCGAAGCGACTATCTTAAACTCTCAAGACGCCGCCGCCCAGGCCAATACACGCAACATAACCGCAGCAGAATATAACCGCGCTATCAGAGCATACACTGCGCCTCGCGGCATCAACGCGAACAATGGCTTCGAATCTGCCGTGCCGCCTGCTACGTCTTCAATAAAAGAATTTAGCCCGCCTTCTGAACCCGAAAACAAATTTTCAGCAGCACAGGCAGGGCGCCCCGCAACGCCGGTTACCGATGCTCCGGTGCCCGAGCGCACAGCAGCGTCAGAACCCGCAAATCTTGAACCTGCAGACACGATTGCCAGCCCGACAACCGAAATGGCAGACAACCCGGTCAACCACCAGACCGGCGAAAACTTTCTGTCGCGCCAGGCATTCAACCTTTATGAGCTGATAGGCAGAGCCGGCTTGCTAACCACACCAAATACAGTCGATTTTTACTTCTGACTAAAGCGATTTCGCTTTTTTGTGCCATGCAAAAAAACTCAAGAGTGGCGAAACTTTCGATTGTGTTTTACATTGTCGAATCGGCAAAATAATTACAAACAAATTATTTATTCATCATTGAATTTATCGAGGCAGAATAAGCATGAAGATACTCATTCTCGGCGGCACACAGTTTCTCGGACGGCATCTGGTTGAAGCAGCTCTTGCGCGCGGTCATGAAATTACGATTTTTCATCGTGGTCTGACTAACCCGAAAATGTTTCTCCGGGTCGAAGAGCTTCTGGGCGACCGAACCGGCGACCTCGAAGCATTGCGCGGCAAAAACTGGGATGCAGTAATCGACACTTCCGGGTATTTTCCCCATATCGTTCACGCCGCCATAGAAATTCTAAAAAAAGCCGTTCAACATTACGTTTTTATTTCAAGCATCAGCGTTTATGATGATCTGCACCTTAAATCCCAGTCTGACGAAACGGCCCCTCGGCTGTCACCGGCTGACGACACCGTCAGAACAATGTCTCCGTCACAATACGGCCCGCTCAAAGCCGCATGTGAAAACGTTGTTACCGCCGCCATGCCAGGGCAGTCATTGATAGTCAGGCCTGGTTTGCTGGTGGGCCCATATGACCCGACTGATCGTTTTACCTGGTGGGTCAGGCGCATTGCGAGAGGCGGCGACATTCTGGCTCCGGGAAACCCAGACCGACAGGTTCAATTCATCGACGCCCGCGATGTCGCCGACTGGGTTATCGCCATGACCGAAGCCGGGCAGACCGGTGCATACAACATAACCGGCCCAGAACAACGTCTATCAATGAAAGAGTTTCTTGACCGCACTAACTCGGCCCTGCGTGCCGGTGGCAACTTTTTTTGGGCTTCTGAAGCAATATTAAACAAACAAAATATCGGCCCATGGATGGACATGCCCCTCTGGCTTCCTGACACCGAGAATGCCTCGCTAGAATTTAATCTAAGCAAAGCCCTCAAAGCGGGCCTGAAGATTCGCGCTCTTGAAGAAACTGTGTGCGACATACTCAAATGGGACCAAACCCGCCCGCAAACTCTCTTAAAAGCAGGCATTACCGCTGAGCGCGAAGAAGAGGTTCTAACGGCTTTATAAACAGCTTTAATGTGGTGAATTGTTACTGTTCGCACTGCATAAAATTTTGACTCAGGCCGAAAGAACTGAAAAACCAGAGAGAAAAGAGCTTTGAAACTGTTAAAAATTGATCATGTCTTTGCGAGGGTTACCCTTCTGACCCTGGGCTTCTTTTTCGCCGCAGGCACCGCATGGGCAGGGCCTTATTCAGGCGGACAATTCGGATTATACGGCCTGTATGTCTTTCTTTATCTAGGACCACCGGCAATATTAATTTTGGCGACTGCCAAAGCTCTCTTTTGGAGCAAGCTTGCAAGCGAAGCAGGTGAAGAACGGTTTTTTATTTTAAAGATTGCTGCTTCAGCAATCTTTAGCGTCATCGAGTTTCTTGCCGCTGCCCTGCTGGTGGGTATTATGGCAACTCTGGCGCACCAGGCTCCTCTACTTGACGAAATCGACAGGTATACTTTGTGGGGTGCTCTTACCGGCTGGGGTTTGTTTTTTCTGTTGCTCGGCAATATGGATATAGCCGGAAATCGCCGATTGCTAAAAATGATGCAAAGCCGTCATCCCGACAAAATATTTACCGAATCCTCAATCATGACCGGCGCCTGGTGCCTTTGGGTTGGTCTGGGTCTGGTTATAGTTCCCCTGGTTGCGATCTGGCAGTATATTTTTTAAGCTGCTTTAGTGAAGAATAGTATATAGTGTATTATTGAAATGCTTGAGTGGGTTCGAATGAAATTCTAAATCATGCGAACCTCGTTCGCAAAGAAACTTATAACCGGATGAAAAACATGTCGCAGATTACACAAGCAGCAGGCAACGCCGTTCAAATAGCAATAGTAGGAAAGAGCGCGCTTTTTCCGGTGGCTCTTGTTCCTAAAGTTTTCTGGCCGAATCTCATCAGTCTAAAGGGTTTGATGACCGGTCTAGCTACGTCTCAGTGGCCATTCAGCGAGTTCTTTTCGGCACAGGATCTGAAGAACCTTAAAAATTTCATCATGAAAAGCGGAATCATGGCCTCTGGCGGGTTGCCAACAGAAGGGTTTGAGATTCCCCCTGAAATTCTGCAGATATCAACAATCCTGCCCATTGTAAGTCTCTTTCTGGCTAAACAAGCACTTGATGACACACAAAGTTTTCAGAAAGGCAGCATCAGCGCAGACAAGGTAAGAGTAGTCATGGAAGCTCTTTACCCCTCGCCGGTGAAACCTGGCGAAGACACAGCCTCTACAGCTTTGTCACGGCCGAATGTTGCCGAATTATTCGCCAGACACTTCGGGTTTAGCGTCAACCAGGTTGAAGACCCTGCCCCGCTCCCTGGAACTCTTGCCTGGCTTGGCAAAGCAATCCGTGGACTTCAGAACGGCACAGCCGATCTGGTTATCGCGGGCAGCGTCGATGCGGCACACCCGGTTCTTTCATGGGCAGAAAGCCTGGCTGATCCAAGTGCCCCCATAGCTCGACTTCAAGAAGGAATCGGGATGATCACCCTGCGTCGTTTGAGCGACGCCGAACGCGATGGCGATCAGGTATACGCAGTCATTTCCGGGTTTGATGCCTCGTCAATCAGCTTTATCAGAAAAACTGCCAATCCCGTGTGTCAGGCTGCGCCTGTTGCCTCAGCCCCGGCCTTACCAGATAACCAGAACCAGGAAAAGCAGAAAGCTTCTGACTTAAGCCCAGCCGCACGCTTTGCCAGGTTCGCCCGTCTGCCAGCTTCTGATATCATAATCGAAAAAGATGGATCATGCCGGAATCTGCCATTCAACAGTCTTACCGAAGATGGCTCAAATGATGCAGCAGTTAACTGGAAGCTGGTTCGCGAGTGCTGGGTCAAACGTGCCGGCTCACGCCGTTTTTTTCACGATCTTCTTGGCGCCCTTTTTGGAACCTTCGTCAGCCGGGTCGTGCTGCAAAATCCGAATGCTTTTTACGAAGTTGCTTCACGCCCTCTCATTTTTCTGGCTAATCACCAGATTGGTCTTGAATCACCCCTCTTCATGGCCCTGGCTTACGGCATGACCGGCCTGCCTATTCAAGCGGTTGCCAAACCAGACCATGTCAATGCCTGGCTTTCTTTTCTGCTGGCCTTTGCCCAGGATTCGCTGGGAGAAGGTCATCCCTTTCGCCTGATGCTTTTCGACCGCCAGAACCCTCTTGAATTGATCGAAAACCTGAAAAGAGCCGAAAAACAGGAAGCTTCTCTTCTTGTACACGTTGAAGGAACAAGATCTGCCGTCGCCGACCAGCCAGTAACGCGCATGAGCTCAATTTTTCTTGATATGGCCATTGACAAAAACATTCCGATGGTACCTCTGCGTTTCGTTGGAGGTCTTCCTGGTGAACCGCTTGAAGAGCGTCTTGACTTTCCATTCGGCAATGGCAAGCAGGACTATCTTATCGGTGCGCCGATTCTGCCCGAACAGCTGAAGAAAATGCCTTACGGACAACGCCCCCGCTTTATCATGGAAATGATCAACACCCTCGGACCCGGCAAAGGCGAAGACATTCTTCTGCCTCCAGACAAAACGTTCGAAGCCAAAACCCGCTTCTTCATCGACAATTTGGGTTTCCCCAAAATGCAGGCCATGCTTTTCGCCGTTCTACAGAAGATCGACGACCCCTGCGCTGAAACAGCCCAGCTTGTCAAGGCCATCCAGTCTGGTAAAATAGATCCCCAAAACCCCGATATCCCCCCGGTACTTAAGAATTTTCTGGGGCATATCAAAGCAAAACTGTCCTGACAAACTCTTACAAAGCTGCAAACTTTTCTCTCTTAACAACCACCTCTGAATGCGTATTGCTGTCAAAATCCTGCAAATGAAGAGTTTCTGTTGATAAAAGCCAGTATTGTAACGAGGGGCAGCTTGTTTATTTAACTGCAATCATGCGAAAATAACACTTCTTGAGCCCCATTTTCTCGTACAGCCTGATCGCTTTTTTATTCTCTACATCAACGTGCAGAGAGAAATTGCCTTCGGTGATTTTTCTCACTTCTTCCATGAGGCGGGTGCCAATTCCGCGAGAACCGGAGGCAATATCCGCGCCGATGTAAACGAGATGATACTCAGGCAGAACCGTTTTTACCGGCATTCTGATAACTACCGCCAGTCCCCTGAGTTTTCCAGAGATAAATGCCCCAAGAACAAATCCGTTTAAAAAAGCAACTTTAAGTGCTTCGAGAACGCTCTGTCGATCATCGCCATATTTTCCCAGATATTGATCTACGTGAACCGCAAGCTCTTCAAGATTATCAAACTCACCTTCGTCAAGTTGTCTGATACGCAAATCGTTTCTGCCCTCTTCAAGGATCACGACAGTTGTATCTTCGGATGAAACCAGATTTTTATCGGCGGCAGAGGCGCATGCAGCAAGAGAAGCCGCTCCCCTGAAGAACACCTTCAGATGCTCAGAAAGACGCACAGTTGCAGTCATCTGGCTTATTTCTGCAGTGCTGACGCTGATAATAGAACCACCAGAGTCATAAATAGCATTCAATACATTCTGAGGATCAATGACATTATATTCGATTGTATTTTTGCTGACTCCTTTGTAACGATTGAAAACTTTTTGTTCAGGCAAACGCTTCTGACCACTCGTAAAAGCACTCAGCAAAGGGTTATCTTCATTGGCACAGGCAACAAAAATTCTGGGAATACGTTGAATTACGCCCCTGCGCCACAAAGTTCTAAAACCAAGATGAAGCCCGGTTATTAAAGCACCATTACTTAAAAAGCAGAACACATTTTGCAGGTCGCCACCTAGCTTGGTTGCTATTTCTTCGGCTATTTCGGCATAAACAGAATCAGTGATGCAGCAGTTGCTGTAAGCGTGATTTGCATCATACCAGTTATTGGCTTTTGCCATATCCCTGCTGCAGTTATAAGCTTCGCGATATGTAGAACCACGCTCTATAATTTCAGTGTTTGGTGCGTGATACCATGTTTTTTTACGATCTATCGATCCCGCAGGCATCACAACCTTACAATTCAGCCCAAACCGACCAGAAATAAAAGCAAGAGATTCGCCAAGTTGCCCCAGAGAAGCTACGACGATAGTTTTAAAGCCAAGCTGTACAGCTTCTTTTGCCAGATAATAAGCAATCCGGTCATGCATGTGCCCGGTCGGGTTCAAGCCTTCCATTTTTAGATAAAGCCGACCGACACCGATTTGTTCTTGCAGTTTCCCTGTCTTGAACAAAACAGTATTACCTATCCTCTGTTTGAGCAGTTCCATACTATACCTCCTGCAACATTATTGCCTGCGAACACTCCCAAATGCCTGTCAGAACGAAAAAACTCACAAAATCAGCCAAAAGTTACCGGCGGCGGAGTTGCGAGAGGATTCCCGAGAGAGGCATAAACGATGTCTTCAGCAAGCCGCTGCACTTCACTGAAATCTACAAGGTCACTTACCAGAACAACATGTTGAAGCTAGAACTTTTTTCTGATTAGATACAGGTCCAAAGCTAATTTTTTTCACCTGTAACAGAATCGTTACGACGACAGCAGAGTACGGAAGGCTTTAAAGAGAACATGGTGGCACAAAATACTTTCTGGTGGAACATTCGGATGTTTGAAGTCAAAATCGGTATTCTGCATGCCAATTCTTTTCATGACCGCCTGTGAGCGCAGATTGATTTTTGCGGTAAATGAAACTACCTCTTCGAGCTGTATTTCGCTAAAAGCAAATTTTAAAACTGCCCGCGCCGCTTCACTGGCAAAACCTTTTCCCCAATGTTCTTTGGCCAGTCGCCAGCCGATTTCAACGCATGGCGAAAAAGGTAGAATGACCTTTGGTACACTCAATCCGGTAAACCCGATAAATTTACCACAATCCTTTCTCTCAACCGCCCATAATCCCCAGCCTTCTCGGTCCAGGTGATTCTGAATGTTTGCTGCCATGGCATTACTTTCATCCTCAGATAGCATCTTTGGAAAAAATTCCATCACTACCGGGTCAGAGTTCATGCTGGCAAATGGTTTTAAATCTCTTTTTAACCAGTTTCTGAGAACCAGTCTTTCAGTTTCGATCTTCAAAAGTTCAACCTTCCCGGATCTGAAAATTTTGCTGCAGCAGCCTGTTGAGGCTGAGCTCAAAGTCTGGCTGCGACGGCCAGAATATAAATTCCTGAAATGACTCTGCCATAATGGCTAATTGCCTGAAGGCATAGGCATAATGCTGATAATTTCCCCTTTCATGCTCTGAAAACATGGCCAGTAATTTATCTTTGGTGAGCGGCTGAAATGAATGTTCAAACTGCCCGGCGGAAAAAAGTGCAAAACCCTCATAAAACCAGACTGGCCCCATTGCCTCCTCGTTTCCGTCAAGAATTCTGATATGAAGGCGGTGTGCCATTTCATGACACAGAAGTTTGGAAAACGCCTCTGCCTCATCGCCCTGCGGGTAATTCTGCCGATAAAGTTCAGGAGTGACGCTGATGAGTATGCGCTGTTCGAGCACAGCCGAATATGTCACCGGAAGTTCTGTGTCTATGGGCATGCCGGCCATTTCGCAGATTCGTCGGTCAAAAGCTTTCTTGTCATCATAAATTTCCCATGTGTCGACAAATGCCTTTTCAGTCAGGTGCTGCCACCCATAGTTGTGCGCAAATGATTCAAGCCGCGATTTGGCCATCAGCAGGTAATCAACAAAATCTTTTCGACGGCTGCTTAAACCTGCCTGTAAAATGATCGGGATATTCACTTCCTGCATTTTTCACCTGACCTCTAAGATTTATTAAAGCATACCTGAAATATATCATGGAGTAGTAGAGTAATTGTGCTGCAAAAAAACAGAGTAAAAACTTTGATAAAAAATCAATATCATATATTCTGAAATGACAGATTTTGAGGCGTGGCTTGCTCTAGCAAAAGAAACTAAGAATTTGATGATTGTGGCTTTTAATCAAAGAAAAAAACGTTTTCACGACGCCAGGTAGTGCGTTTTTCAAGATCACGCAGGCTCACCATACCCTCGACCGGGTTGTTATCCATGCTCGGGCCCATGTAAAGAATCATCGCCCTTTTGCCCTGTATATCCAGAACCATGATCTTTTCGCCACCCGGCACTTTCTGCTCGCCAAGGCTCAAATATTTAGAAGTAACGGCGTACTTTTGTGTCCGTTTTGGAATATTGCCAACCTGTTTTTTGAGCTCAACAAGCTCGGTTGCCCCGAAGGTTTTCGGCGTTCTGAACTGGTCAATAACCCTGTTGTAGAGAGCCATCACCAGCATGCTCGACTTCAGAATTGCAGCCTTATAACCGCTATCCAGGCGCAGATTCTTCATAACGCCGGTAATGCCTTCAAAAAGCTGATATTTTGCCGCATAAACCTGTGCCAGAATTGTCAACTCCTCAGGCAGTCTGGCTTCAACCCTTTTATATTTGCCGGCAGCATTATTAAAACGAGTTCTGACTTCAGGCATCTTCCCAAGAATATTTAAATACTGCACATCATGAAAATTCGCTTCAAACTCATCTATGAAGGCGAAAAGTTCAAGAAGCGCCTCCCGCTGATTATGCACGACTGGCTGAGAACCGGCAAGTTTTGCCGCTTTCGGCTGAGGTGTCATGCACCCGGAACAAAAATTGGCATTGTCTGGCAATTCGGCACTACAGCCGATACATAATTTGGCGTGAACAGGCATACCGAACAAGCAAAAACAGAGAAGAAAAACATAAACTGCAGATTTCATTTTTAACCTCAAAAACATCAGTCTTTATCGAAACGACAAACATCGCCCGGTTTGATTGTGCCGCCTTCAAGAACCTTGCAGAAGTAACCATGTGCAGGCAGCAGGCGATAACCATGAAACGAGTAATGATCAGGGCGGGTTTCTTTGCCGATCTGCACAAGTTCAAGCACAGCCGGGCCCAAAAATATTCTGTCGCCAGGTTTCAGAATTTTTAAATCAATACCACCGACCAGTATATTCTCGGCAAAATCACCAGGGTTTGCTTCAAGACCGTGTTCTTTTGCAAAAGCAGCCGCAGTTTCAGCCATGGCAATACTCACAGGTCGCACCGTTTCGGCATGCCCATCGCCGACAATCCCGTAACCAGCTCGAAGTTCTGCCGTCTCTACCTGATGTTTAGCCGATCCAACACCCTTGCTTATACAGATCGATACTATTTTGCCGGTCATTCCGCCTCCCTGATGATCATATTGCAGCACTTTTTAAAGAAAATTGCGGATGGTTTTCTATCAAAGCCGCAAAATTCTGCTTTTCTGCATCGTTCAAGCCATCTGGAAACTTCGAACCGCTTCTATGCCATCTGGCAAGCCATTCTGACCCAAGCAGGGAAAATGCAGCCGGATGTCTGGAAGCCCCATGCAGCTGTGTGAAAGCTACAGTAGTAGACTCTTTGGGGCCGCTGGCGGCACCCGGGGCGACATAAAAACCCGCACTCAAAAGCGCTACGCGCACGGCTGTAGAGGTCGAGTATGTATAAAGTTCGCTGTCAGCAGACCGGCAATGTGCAAAAATCCGCGCAAATGTTTCGCGAGTCCAGAGTGCCGAATCAGTTTTGGCAGAAAATGGGTCGAAAAATATCAGTTTTGGGGCTGGAGTACTCATAAAATATTCCAAAAAATCGCCTTTTACCAGTTCCCAGATACAAAGCCCCGAGTCATGTTCCCATTTGCCGGTTTCAAGCAGTTTAAAAGGCGCTCCATGATGCAGATGAGGAAAATTTTTATTAACCCGACATGCGAGCTTAAGAGGGTCAAGATCACACTCAAAACTTATCAGGCGCAACCGGCGTAAGTTATCGTTTCCCTGCTCTGCCAGAGTTTTTTCAAAACAGGCTACGGCAGCCATGGCATTAGAAGCAGCGCCAAGACCGACATCCCATATCACCAGTTCATCAGCGTCGCCTTCTATCTTGAGAAGACGGTCGGCAAGGTGTGACTGCTCGATATAAAGTCGGTTCGCTTCGTCTGAAGGCCTATTGACCGAATGCATTATTTCGCCAGAACTGACCTGTTTGATACTCGAAAAACCCGCAGAATGCTGATGCACTTCATAATCGCCGAGTCTTGCCACCTTGGGAACATTGCGACGGGGCGGTGTGCCGGGGTTTGCTTCGTCGTCGCGCACCAGTTCAACACGCATTTTTTCGTAATAAGCCGAAAAACTGCCGTCAAATATCGCCGCACGCATTTCGGCCATCAATCGATGGTAAAAAGCCAGGTTATGTGTCGTCAGAAGGTGCCAGCCAAGTGGTTCGTCAGATTTCATCAGATGATAGAGATATGCACGCGAATAGTTTTTACAGGTATAACAATCACATTGCGAATCAAGAGGCTCGTCTGCAAATTTATAAACAGAACGTCGCAGCTGAATTTTGCCGTGAGATGTAAAAACAGTGCCACGGTGGCCAAGCTGCGATGGAATAATGCAGTCGAACATATCTACGCCACGGTGAACAGCTTCGAGAATATCGATTGGAGTACCCACACCCATCAGATAACGTGGAAGGTTGTCTGGAAGCTGTTCTGTCACCAGACCGGTAAATTCATAGCGTTCAGCGCTAGTTTCACCAACTGCCAGACCGCCGATTGCAAGGCCATCAAAGGGCAATTGTCGAAGAAATGCCGCGCTTTGCAGGCGCAAATCATGATGACAGGCGCCCTGCACAATGCCAAAAAGAGACTGTGGCGAATCACCTCGTGCCGCCAACGATCTGACTGCCCACCGATGAGTCAGTTCCATCGCTGTTTTTGCCTCTTCATAGCCGGCAGTAGATGGAATACACTGATCGAGCACCATCATTATGTCGCTGCCGATAGCTTTTTGCGTGTCGATACTCAGCTCTGGCGTAAGCATAAAGGTTTTGCCATCAATGTAGCTTTGAAACCTCGCCCCTTCTTCATTCATTTCTCGGTCACGGTGCAACGAGAATATCTGAAAACCGCCCGAATCAGTCAAAACCGGGCCGTCCCAGTTCATAAAGCGGTGAATGCCGCCAAATTTTCTGAATACTTCAGGGCCTGGGCGCAACAGTAGATGATAAGTGTTTGCAAGTAACACCTGTGCTCCGGTGGCTTTTAAGCTTTCTATCGTCTGCCCCTTAACGGTAGCGCGGGTGCCAACCGGCATGAATACAGGCGTTTTCACCTTGCCGTGTAAAGCTGTGAAATGAGCCGCTCTGGCCCTTGTACCATTACATTTTGCTTCAACAGTAAAATTTAGTCGTGTCATTTGTTCCTTACCGCGTGCCCCGGCTTGTTATCTGGCTTTCAGTGTAAACAACCATGCACCCCGCTGTCAAACGAATTCTCTTTTTTCTGTTGCGGCAAAGTGCCTGCTCTGTTAATTTGATCTATATGAACAAATACTTGATCAGAGCATTATTGCTGACTCTGCTTTGCAACTTTTCTCTGCTCGCCCAGCCGCTTCAAGAAAAACCATACCCGCCTGTTTATATACGCAAGGTGCCAATTGGCGAGCCCTTCACCCCTTTTGAACTGACCGATCTCGACGGCAAAGTCTGGTCAAATCGGCCATATCTGAAAAAACCGATGATTTTCATTACCGGAAGCTGGGCACTGCGCCATGACCTGCGCAAATGGGCCGAACATATAAGCTTCAGATATCTTCTGGTGGCAGATATATTATGGGTATTCAACCCTTGCGGCACTGAATTTGCCGATCATCGCAAAAGAGCAGAAAATGCCTTCAAGCAATTCAAGACATCGGTACCGATTGCTATTGACGAACACTCACTGATTGGTCGCGGTCTCAGAATCGATTACGATATACCGACAATAACAGGCATCGATCGTTACAACCGTCTGGCCTTCTCTTACGAGTCACCAATAAACGAAGCCGGCAAAAACGAACTAGAAGCGCTCATCAGAACCCGCCTGCTTAAATAGGCTTGTGTTTTTCGCCAAGTTCAGCCAACAGACGCCTGTTGGCGTAACGAATACCAAAAAGACCCAGCGGCGCGGTAAAAACTATAGAGAGAACGGCAAGCGCAAGAATTATCGAACCTTCAGGCAAACCATTATTCAGAGCCACACTACCAAGAGCAGCCTGAGTTGTAGCTTTAGGCAGATATGCCATAACGCACAAAAGGCGTTCGCCGGCGCTCATTTTTCTGAAAGCTGTTGCAACAAGAACTCCCAGAGAACGAAAGAGCAGGCCGATAGAAACTGCAATCAGACCTTTAATACCGGCATTGGCAGCCTCGCTGACTTCAACCGAAAACCCTATCAACACAAACAGAATTATTTCGGCAAAAACCCATATTTTGCCGAGTTTTGACGCAATCTCGTGGGCAATTTTTTCCGACCTCTGCAACATGATATAGCCAATCGCCATTACCCCGAGAAGCGCAGCAATATGAACAATATTGCCAATTTCGGCGAGAAGAATAGCCGAGGCCAGTAGCACCAGAGTCTTTTCGGTGGCACGAATCGTGTGATAGCGTTTTTCCAGACATGTTACGAGAAAATAACCCAAAAGAGCACCGGCGGCAATGCCAACAATAATCGAAACCGGAATCGTCAGAACTGACTGAAGAATATCGACATTCTTGCTGGTTGCCATGCCAAGAAACGCAGAAAAAAAGGTAATCGCCAGCACATTATCAACCGAACATCCGGCAAGAATTATAGTCGGAACTCCTGAAGCCATTATTTCTGAATTATGTCGCAAATCAAGCATTGCCGGAACCGTTACGGCAAGCGAAACAGCAGACAGCATAAATGCGGTCAGACCCGCCACCGCAAAAGAAAACTCGAATAGATTGATAAAAACAAAAGTGAGGGCAATCCCCTCAAAAAGACACGGAATAACAGACATAAACAAAGAGGTTTTGCCGGCCTTCTCAAGATTTTTGCGACTGATGCCAAGACCGGCCCGCAAAAGAATAACAATGAGCGCCAGTGACTTCAGAAAAGGCGCGATATCCCACAACAACTGCGGCACCATCGGCTTGATCGTAACGCTGCAAATTATGCCAAAAACAACCATGCCAAGCACACCCGGCAAACGAAGTTTTTCAAAAATACGCGCAGAGCCCCAGCCACCAAGCAGTATAATTACCGCGACAGTATTGATAGTCACAAATCTTGCTCCAGTTCTGCATTAAAAATAAAAACTCCTGCGCGAAACAGGTTCACGCAGGAGTCATCAGCTTTTTACGGCGGTTAATGGCGAACTCCATCACCAGACGTCTGCATGTTATAGCCCCCACAGTGATTTGTCAACAAACTGTGTTATAATCACTTTCTATAAATAATGAGATCAGGAGAATAGTATGAAGGTTCTTAAATTTGGCGGAACTTCGCTGGCTGACTGGAGCAGATTCTCTCAGGCGGCTGATTTGATTGTGGCTGCCGCCAAAACTGGGCCTGTCGCAGCTGTTTTGTCGGCACCGGCAACCGTAACTAACAGCATTCTCGAAATGCTTGAACGTGCCCTCAAAAAAACTGATTATCAGAGCGTTCAGACACGCATAGAAGGGCTGTTTCGCAAACTCTGTGCCGACGCTGCTATAGACGGGCTGGATTCCGCGCAAAAACAGATTCTTGAAACACGTCTGCAGGCACAGTTCGAGTCATGGCAGCTCAGAGTTCAGGGTGTAGCAATGCTCTGTGAGTGCCCAGAAACGGTAACCGCCGCAGTGGCAATCGGCGGTGAATATATGTCGGCCGCGCTCATGGAGCAGGTTCTGATCTCTCGTGGCCTGAGCACAATTCAGCTCGACCCGGTTAAGCTGCTCAAAACTTACGGGCCAACCCTTGACGCCATGGTTGATATTGAAGCAAGCCGCAAAGGTTTTATTGCCAAAGAGATCGCTGAGGCACAAGTATTGATCATGCCGGGCTTTGCTGCCGGGGGCAAAAATGGCAAACCCGTTACCCTGGGTCGAAATGGCTCTGACTACTCAGCTGCGGTTCTGGCTGCCTGCCTGAACGCCGACACATGCGAAATATGGACTGATGTCGATGGTGTTTTTAACGCCGATCCAAATCTGGTGCCAGACGCCCGCCTGCTGTCACAACTGAGTTACCGCGAAACAATGGAAATGTCTTATTTCGGCGCCAAGGTGCTTCACCCAAAAACTATTACGCCGATTGCCCAGTATCATATCCCATGTTATATCAAAAACAGCCTCAACCCATCAGCACCTGGCACCAAGGTATCTGACGAAACAGATATCAGCGGTTTACAGGTCAAGGCTATTTCTAACCTTGATAAACAGACGATGGTTAACGTGTCGGGCCCGGGAATGAAAGGTCTGGTTGGCATGGCCAGTCGTGTTTTTAGCGCCATTTCACGGGCAGGCGTCTCTGTTTCGTTGATTACACAAAGTTCTTCAGAATACAGCATCTGTTTTTGCGTTGCCACAACCAATGCTGACAAAGTAGACCAGGCACTGCAGGAAGAATTTGAACTTGAACTGAAAAGCAATTTTCTCGAACCGATCGAATTTCAACACAATCTTGCCATCGTCTCGCTGATCGGAGACGGTATGCGCACTCGAAAAGGCATGGCAGCCAAGTTTTTTAAGGCACTGGCACAGTCTGGGGTAAATATCATAGCAATTGCCCAGGGAGCTTCAGAACGATCAATCTCAGTGGTTATAGATCAAAATAGAAGTTCACGAGCGGTTGCAGCCTGCCACCAAATCTTTTTTGATGTCCAGCAGTATCTTGATGTTCTACTGGTTGGCTGTGGCAACATTGGCACCGCAATGCTCAATCAGATCCACCACCAGAAAAACATGCTGAAACAGCAACATGTCACCATTCGCGTCTGCGGCATTGCAAACTCGCGACAGATGCTTCTTGACGCACGCGGCATAAATCTTGAATCCTGGCGTGAAAACCTCGCTGCAAAAGGTATTAGAGGCGATCTGACAACCATGTTTGCCTGGGTCGACGAGCAACAGCTGCTCAACCCGGTTTTGGTAGACTGTACAAGCAGTCAGGCGGTTGCAGACAATTATATAGCCGCAATGAATGCGGGTTTGCATGTTGTCACTCCGAACAAAAAAGCCAACACCCGCGATTATGCATATTACAGGGAACTGCGAGAAGTCGCTCTCAGGCAACGGCGGCAGTTTCTCTACGATACAAATGTCGGGGCCGGACTGCCGGTAATTGACAATCTCAAAAAGCTTATCTTTGCAGGTGATGTTCTGCTGCGTTTTAAAGGCATTCTATCTGGTTCGCTCTCTTTTATTTTCGGTAAACTCGACGAAGGTATGACGCTTTCGCAAGCCACAAAAATTGCCCGTGAAAAATGCTATACAGAACCTGACCCTCGCGATGATCTGAGCGGTATGGACGTAGCACGAAAAGTGCTTATTCTGGCCCGCGAAGTCGGTTTTGAATATGAATTAAGCGATATCAAGGTAGAAAGCGTCCTTCCGGAATCATTCAACGCAGCGGGAAGTGTTGAAGAATTCATGCAAAGACTCCCGGAAGCTGATGCAGCATTAAAAGCCCACGTCGAAGCCGCTCGCAGCAAAAATATGGTGTTAAGATACGTTGGCGAAATAAATGGGTCTGAATGCCGCGTAAAAATCACCGAAATAGCGTCTGATGATCCTCTGTTCAGCGTAAAAGATGGCGAAAATGCTCTGGCATTCTATAGTCGTTATTATCAGCCGATTCCATTCGTGCTGCGTGGTTATGGGGCCGGCAATGAAGTTACTGCCGCCGGTGCTTTTGCTGACCTTTTGCGAACCCTCAACTGGACGCGAGAGACAACTTTATGAGCGTAACAGTTTATGCACCGGCTTCAATAGGCAATGTCGGCGTGGGATTTGACCTGCTGGGCGCTGCGCTGGCACCGATCGACGGCGAATTGCTCGGTGATTGTGTCGCGGTGAGCGAACGGCCGGCGGGCCTTGTTTTCTCATGCCGGGGCGCATGGCAGCATAAATTGCCATCTGAGCCGGCAGACAACATCGTGCTTCAGTGCGCAGAATATTTTGTTGCTCAACTGCCGGTTGAGCGCCGATTACCCGGTCTTACCATCGAACTGAGTAAAAATCTGCCAGTTGGCAGTGGCCTTGGCTCAAGCGCCAGCTCTGTCGTAGCTGCATTTGTAGCTCTCAACGAATTCTTTGCGCGACCATTTTCTGCCAACCGTCTGCTCTTGATGATGGGCGAATTCGAGGGTCGTGTGAGCGGATCTGTGCATTATGACAATGTTGCCCCGGCCTTTCTTGGCGGAATGCAGTTCATGCTGCAACAGGCCGAACGTGTATCCGAACCGATGCCCTTTTTCGACAACTGGTTCTGGGTAATCGCCTACCCTGGCATTTCTATTTCTACAGCCAAAATGCGCGCGCTGCTGCCACCGCAATACGACCGTGCGGTCGTAATCGAATATGGCAGAAACCTGGGCGCATTTATTCATGCGGTACATGCCAGAAATCAGCAACTGGCGGTATCAGTGCTGAAAGACGTGATGGCAGAACCGTATCGAAGCAGTTCAATACCTGGTTATAAAGAAGCCCGAACAGCTCTGGTAGACATGGGTATGCTGGCAGCCGGCATTTCGGGAAGCGGGCCAACTATGTTTTCAATCACCGATGATCTGCAGCTTGCGCAACGTGCCAGTCAATGGCTTGAGCAGAATTATCTGCAAAATTCTGAAGGGTTTACCAGAATCTGCAGAATCGACAGTTCAGGCGCCCGCCTTTTATCAACAAATGCAAGAAAGTAGACAACAATGCAACTGTATAATCTTAAACACCCTGAAGAACATACAACCTTTGCGCAGGCTCTAAAACAAGGACTGGGACGTGATCGCGGACTGTTCTTCCCAGCTGTGATTCCAAGATTAGAGGGGATAAACGAGCTTTTGCAGATTCCCTTTGTTGAACGCAGTCAAAAGATTCTCGGAGCCTGGCTGAATGACGAGCTTGGAATCGAAAGGGTCAAACGGCTTGTCAACAATGCGTTCACCTTCCCTGTGCCTGTAGTAAAAGTTGACGAGCGACTTTTTGCGCTCGAACTGTTTCATGGGCCAACTTTGGCGTTTAAAGATTTCGGTGCCAGATTTATGGCTCAATGCCTCAGCGAACTGGCCGAAAACGAACCAATCACGATTCTTACCGCCACCTCTGGCGACACCGGCGCTGCTGTCGCTGATGCCTTTTACGGCCTGAATAATATAAATGTCGTAATTCTTTACCCTGAGAACAAAATCAGCACGCTGCAGGAAAAAATGTTCTGCACGCTTGGTGGCAATATTCACACAATAGCTGTCAGCAGCGATTTTGATACCTGCCAGAATCTGGTTAAACAGGCTTTTGACGATGAAACACTCAACAAATCTCTGCATCTTAATTCTGCGAATTCAATTAATATAAGCCGTTTGCTGGCGCAAATATGCTATTACTTTGAAGGAGCCGCAGAACTGCAAAGGGTTACCGGTTCTGTCCCGGTAATTTCAGTTCCAAGCGGAAATTTTGGCAATCTGACAGCAGGCCTGCTTGCCCATGCCATGGGTTTACCTGTTAAGCGCTTTATTGCAGCCACTAACAGTAACGATACCGTTCCGCGTTATCTGCAGAACAGTATCTGGGAGCCACATAAAACCGTTGCAACCATATCGAACGCCATGGACGTATCTGAACCCAGCAACTGGCCGCGCGTTGAAGCTATCTGCAAAGTTGCTGGCCTGCCGCTGGCATCGATAGAAGGTCGAGCTGTTTCTGAAGACATAACAGCCATGTCTATCAAAGAACTTTACAGGGCAGGGTATCTGGCAGATCCTCATACTGCAATATCAGCGCAGGCACTGCGACAGTCTCTTCAAGAAGACGAAACGGGCCTTTTTATGGCGACTGCACACCCGGCAAAATTTAAAGACCGCATCGACAGAGTGCTGAACACAGATCTCGATCTTCCGCCCAGGCTAAGTGATGCCGCCAAGAAAAAAAACCTGTCTGAACGTATACCACCCGAATTCGAACGCCTGAAATCTTATCTTGTTCAATGCCAATAATAGGGTTCTCACCGATCTAAAGCTTACTTATAAAAAATTTCGATTTACGAGGCTCTCTCATCTTTGCACGAGCAGTATTTGCACACAGGTGTGCTCATACCGCTGCATCATGACAGAGCGCCTTCGTTTTTATACACAACGGCATAGCTAAAGTCTAAAATGGAGAGAGCCTCGCAACAGAGTTACGAGGCTCTCATAGACCTGGCGGCGACCGACTCTCCCACGG
>SABV01000293.1 GCA_009928855.1 Erysipelotrichia bacterium
GAACCTGAAATGACAGTAACAGGCATCACTGAAGGATCATCCATATTGCTCAAAGTGAGCGGAACTCCGTCTATATCTGTAGAATTCAAAGTATTGACTGTATAACCAGAAACAACCCAGGTCTGTGTCGGAACAGGTCTTTCAGCGATGGTGAATTCAGGCACCGTCGTCGAACCGTTAAGAGCTACAGTTATAGCCTGAGAAGACGGCGAAACAGCGTAATCCGCATGAACAGCATTAACACTGTAAGCACCTGCGGTTTTAACAATAAAGCCGTATGCACCATTCTCATCGGTGATAGAAAAATACTTTTCGGGGCCTGTCAACATAACAATAGTACCGGCGAGTCTGGCGTCTGGAGCACGAACTGCGGTCATTACAACAGCACCGCTAATAGAACCGGTCTGTTCTACCGGAACAGAGAGCGTAATGGTTCCGGCATTTACCGTTTGGCCGGCCAATGCAGTTACTGTTGGAGAAGTCGAAGCGAAGCCACTTATGCCGGGCATTACTTTGAGAACGAAACTTCTGTTGGTGGGCACGTTGGTGATAGTAAAAACACCATCAGCATCAGTAAAAGCCACATACGAGTTGCCGTCAAGGTATACCATCACTCCGACTGCCGGGCTTGTCACAGAATTTTTGGTGCTCTGAACAGTGCCAGTAATCGTGCCAGTGGGCGTCAGAACGGCATCTACCGGAGTAAGGGCAGCCTGAATTTGCACTTCCTGGGAAAACTGCAAATTACCTTTAGCGGCAATAATCGTGTATTGGCCAACCAGAATGTTGCTGATTTCATAATAGCCTTCTGAATTTGTGGTCGTCTCTGTGACATACCCTGTGCTTGCTTTTAAAGCCTGCGCCATAATACTGCCACGAATTGAAGAGGTTGCAGCAAAGCCAGCAAGATGCGCCGTGTCGTATTTATATAGAAACACGCTTGCATCTGACAGGATCTCACCATTATATCTAACGGTTCCTGCGAGAGAACCGATCGCCGCACCCGAAACATCGGTCGCAACGGGGTTTGTTCCCCCTCCACTACCGCCACCGCAGCCAAGAAGCGCAAAAGTAGCAACTAACACTGACAGAAGAACCAAAGTAATTTTATTTCCCACGTTCTGACTCCTCAAAACTCTAGTTTATCTAATTTACCACTACATCACGAATGACGCGTGGTTCGTAACCGGCGCGATTGATGACCAGATAATAGGTCGCGGCCGGCAAAGGGCTGATTTCATAATAGCCATTCGCATCAGTTGCGTCAGAGCCATAACTGATATCAGTAGACTGATTAAAAGCCTCTACGACAGCGCCCTGAATCGGCATCGCCGGCGAGGTTGTCTCATCTCTGAGGTAACCCATAACCCCAATGCCTTCAACAGGAACGATGACAGCTGGCAGTTCTACTATATCCATTCCTTCCAGATACCAGGTTCCGTTATCTCTGACCATTACAAAACCGATAGTGAGACCACCATAAGCAACATTACCGCTAAAATAATAATAGGTATTGACTATTGCTCTGTCGGAGGTTTCATAAACCACATCTTTAACCGTCAGATGCCACTCTGCGCCAGAAAAATCATGAAAATGAATGTATCCGAGTCCGCCCGAGCCAGAAGTTTCTGTTTGCGCGGTAATCTGGCCATCATTTTGCATAACGAAAGCAGGGCCATTTCCGGCACGCCAACTATTATAAATTTCATAAACCGCTTTTTCAGGGCTTTCCGGTTCGACACTGGCAGCGGTCTGTGACCCGCCACCCGCACACCCAGTCAGGGAAACCACTAGACAAAGCAGTATCAGAACTGCCAACCCCGAGTATCGATCAGACATTTTTCCTCCGTTAAAACATGCATGAACAAAATAAATCCAACAAACCAACCATATATCTTTGAGATAAAGTGGTGATCTTAAGCGTTATCTGCATATCTCGAGACAGGTGATAATACCTTAAGTTTTATTCGCCTATTATTTTTATAAGAACACGTTTGCGACGGTTACCATCGAATTCGCCGTAGTAAATTTGTTCCCATGGGCCAAAATCCAGCTTTCCGTCAGTTACCGCCACGACTACCTCGCGACCCATCACTGTTCTTTTCATGTGGGCATCAGCGTTACCTTCGGCGCCGCCATTATGCTGGTATTGAGAATATGGCTTTTCAGGGGCAAGCTTTTCGAGCCACGCGTCAAAATCTTGATGCAAGCCACTTTCGTCATCATTGATAAAAACACTGGCGGTGATATGCATTGAATTAACGAGCAGCATACCCTCTTTGATTCCGCTTGCGGCCAGGGCGTTTTCAACTTCTGACGTGATATTTATAAACGCTCTTCTGCCTTTAACCTCAAACCAGAGCTCTTGCCTGAAACTTTTCACGACAGATCCTCCTAAAAACAAACAATAATGCAGCCAGGCATTCTATAAATGACCAAAGCTCAGTAATTTTAACCCCTTTTAAGCTTCACTTCAATTTTTTTGTTTTACACAAACAGTCTGAGTTAATTTTTGCATGGCATGCCCAAGAGTGCTATCATCAAGACTCAGACAACACATATTTTAAGGAGACCATACAAATGCTCGACCGAATCGACAAACTGGTTTTTTACTTCACGATTGAATGCGCCAATTGCAAAAATGTCATCAAAACCAGTCACGTAGTCGTAGAAGAAAAAGAAGGCGTAATTTTTTGCTCACTATGCGGCAAAGACGTAAAAGTGCCTGATTATCAAACCCTTGTAACATCTGCAAAAAGCCTGAATAACTACATCGGTGATGCATTTAACTCGCAATACATCAACCTGGTGCTGAATGAAAAATTTGCCGTGGCAGATTCAGCTCCGCCAGCCCACTGACACGAGCTTTATCAATCAGATCCTGGCCAGAACGCCCTCGTTAACAGCTTTAACGGCCGGTTTTCCGACAAGTTGCTCTACCAGAGCATAAGCGAATTCAAACGTGGTTCCGGCTGCTCTTGACGTAGTTATGTTGCCATCAATCACCACTCTGTCTTCGCTGTATTTTACGCCACCCATGTGTTCAGTGGCGGCAGGATGCGATGTCATGCAGAGGCCTTCAGCCAGACGGGCCTTAACAAGGACTGCCGGAGCAGCGCAAATAGCGGCGATTTTTTTTCCTGCTTTATGCATCTTCTGTAAAATCGCTATAACTTTGTCATTCTGGGCAAGGTTTCTGGTTCCTTCTACTCCACCAGGAAGCACTGCCATATCCAGATTGCTGTAGTCCAGGCTCCCGATGCAGGTGTCTGGCAACATTACAATGTTCCTTGAGCCGCAAACAGGATTTATTTGTTCGTCAAGACTTACGGTAAGCACTTCTACACCGGCTCGGCGCAGAATATCAACGGTAATAGTCAGCTCCATTTCTTCAAAACCAGCTGCCATAAACACTGCCACTTTTTTTGTCACAATAGTCCTCCTGAAATATAAAACCCGGCGTTTCAGCCAAGAAACTCTCGACAGGCGTCAAAAACCTTATCTACAGAAATTGCACGCATACAAAGATTGTCATTGCATGGGGTCGCGCGATGATTATACGAACTGACACATGGGGAACATGCAAGCCCGGCAGTTATCGCCCGTTTATTTTTGCCAAGGGCACCGTATAGACGTGGTGTTTCGGGGCCAAAAAGAGTAATTACCGGCAAATCAGTCAGCGAAGCGAAGTGCGAGGGACCGCTGTCATTGGTTATCATCAAGTCGCATATAGAATAAAGCACCAGCAACTGCCTGAGAGAAGTTTTGCCCACCATGTTTACGACCCTGCTGCTCTCAAGTGAAATTTGAACATGTTCTGACTCAGCTCTTTCGCCCGGCACGCCCGTCAAAACGATTATTGTGTCGCTCTTTTCCAGAATACGATGCCCCAGAGCAATAAAGTTGTCGAGTGGCCAGCGGCGCAACGGTACCAGCTCACTCGAATTTGCGTTAATTATAACCAGTCGTGATCGCTCAGAAACAGCCGCCGATTCTTCAGAAACAAGCTTCCTTACCTGTCGACGTTCCTCGTCGTTCGTATCAAGACGTGCCAGCTCAAGCTTTTCGAGTTCTGTAACTTTTGATTTAACAAGCGGCACCTGCCCTTTTGGCTGGTTCAACGCTTCGATCATGCTCAAAAAGGTCTGAGCAGTGTGAATATGAGGGTTATATTGGACAGCGTGAGTAAAGAAACCACCCTTATAAAGCCCCTCCATGGTAAAACGACTGAATCCGCACGTAGAACTGGCACCGGACAGTTCGGTTAAAATTGCGGAAGCTCGCGAAAAAAACTCAAGATCCAGCGCCACATCAAAGCAGAGTCGATTCAGCTTAAACAGAAGTGCCAGAGCGTCAGCAGCAAAAATAACCAAATTGCTGGTTCTGACCGTGTGAATATTTTCTTTGGGCACCATCCCAAGCATTTCGACAGCAGCTGTGTTTTCGGCAAAAACAAGAAAATGAAATTC
>SABV01000294.1 GCA_009928855.1 Erysipelotrichia bacterium
AACCAGTATAGAATCGAAGTTCGCGCCGGCAGCAAGATGCTTACCAAGGGCATCAAATACCTCAGAGCCAAAGAAAAAACCGGAACCCAGAACACCACGATCAATACTACCTCGACCGCGAAAGCAATGGTTTACGAAGAATGGGTAAACAACGTGGCTTCAGCCTCCTTCGGAAAATTCGAATACAACCTCAATGCTACCGATAACACCAACATCACTAACCTGGGCAATCAGATAAATATCAATCTGAACGACGCACCGATCAGCCCTGATTATTCAATCTTACCGGCAACCGCCCAGACTTATGCCAACGACGTAAGCGCAAACCCGATTCTTTATAGCATGTTGGGCGAAGTAAAAGCAGTAGATGGAACCGGTGCCAATGGCCACACCATAACTGTCACCGGAACCAGCCTGTCTGAACCGATCATCACAACAACATCAAATGGATCATACGAAGTATGGAACCTTCCTGCAGGAACTTACACCGTAACTCCATCAATGGCTAACCACACCTACACTCCGACAAATGCAACAGTAGTTGTCGGCGAAGACACCTGTGATACCAGCAGAATCGTAACTGTAACAACCTTCCAGGCCGCACACTGATAGAATCTAAAAAAACCGCGCCGCGAACATGGGCGCGGTTTTTTTATGCCAGGTTTGCCATGAAACATCGAAAATTATGAAAAAAATGCATTATCTTACAGGGTTTTTGTGGGGGTTTGCGGGGCTGACTCTTGCCTTAAATGCTGCGAGTGACGAATTACCGGCAATATTCAAAACCAGGTTCGACGTTGGCGGGCAATTTTATGATTACCAGAATTATCACGGCGTGCCATATTTTCATGGTGGCCTCGATCTTTGTGCCCCTGCTGCAACCGATGTTTACACTCCGGTAACCGGAAAAGTCAGAATCAGCGACTACAAAATCGAGGCATCGGCTAACCCCCATCGCTTCATTTACACGCGCAAGCCGTTCAAAAAAGGCGATGTTTCGTCAACCCGCTATCTTGAAGTTGCCGTCACCGAAAACACCGGCAATATCTGGATGTTCAGACACATAGACCCGTCATCTGTGCCCGACGAGGTTTTTCGCTGCGCCGCCGACCGATCAGAAATCAGCAGCGGCAGCATGATCGGCAAGGTCGGGCGCTGGCTGCAGCCGGTGTTGCCCGAAAAAGGCATTTACAATCACATTCACCTCGAAATAATCGCTTCTGACGGCGCATATCTCAACCCCGCGCAGTTTGTAAAAACCGGCAAAGACTATTATCCACCGGTCATACATTCTCTATACGCAGCCCGCCACGACACCAGCGATGCAATAATTCTCGAAAACGGCACCAAAGTCAGGCTTAAAGGCAAAATAGACCTGATCGCAGGCGTAAACGACCGTATGAATCACGCAGCATACCAGCATGCGATTTACCGCGCCAACTGGTCGCTCGAACGTGTAAACAAAGACTCTGGCGAATTATCGGCAATCGAAACCCGTGAAGTTGTCAGATTTGACCGGCTGCCGTTTAAAGGCGAGCGCGTTCAGCTCAGTCGGGTCATATACAGAGACCAGATAAAAACGGCAAAAGGCAGAGTGCAGGCCAATGGCAACAGCGGCCCCAGGTTCTTTTTGTTGAACCTGACAAGCGGCACCACCCAAACCGGCTATTCAGCCGACAACTGCCTCGACACCAGAAAACTCGCCAACGGCCGCTACCGGCTCAACCTTACCGTAGAAGACAAAGCCGGCAATCAGCGCCAAAAATCATACGAATTCATCATCGATAATTAAAGAATCCGCGCCTTGACCACAACATAGCTGGTTCCGCCGAGATTCAGCGTATCACCGGCCCTCATCACCTGTGCGCACTTGAGGGTTCTGTCATTAAGACGCGTGACGTTACTCTCTGTCAGCGGCCTAACAAGTATCTGCCCCTTGCTCGCCGTCACTTCGACGTGCTCGCGGCTTATTTCAGAAGCCGAAATAGCAATCTGGCATTCTTTGCGCCGGCCAATCTTGATTACCTCGCCTTCGGCCTCATAAAGTCGACCATCGGGGCTTTCTATGGCCAGAACAAACTTTTGCAGGGCAACTCGCTTCTGACTGCGGGTTTTTCTCGGGGCACTTTCGTAGAGAGCTTCTGGTTTCGGGTTTTCTGATTCAATTTTTACCGCTTCACGTTTAACGGCAGGGTGCTTCTGGGTCTGGAAAGCGGCTTTTGCGGGTTTTGTCTCATCACCGGTCGGCAACGGGGAAGCAGCGGGCGCGTCTTTTACAGTCTCTTTTGCGGGCTCTTTCGCTGCCTGCTCGGGCAATTCGTCGGGCGGCAGATATTGTCTGCGGGCATTTTCGAGTTCTTCGTAATTCATAAAAAGCGATTTGGTAGACATCATTTCGGGTGCGCTTTTCTGGTATTTCCAGATTTTAAGGCCAATTATCAGCAATATGGCGCCGGCGACCAGAATCAGCCACGAAAAGCCTTTTTCACTTCCAGCGGCAACCGTTGTCAATTCTACGATTTGAGCACCCCTGGCATCGACAATGGTTATGACTGTGCTGCCGGTCGCAAGAGCGATAAATCTGAGATCATATTCAGCGGCGAGTTTGCCTTTTTCGGGTTTGATTTCTATTTCTGTATCGCTTTTAATCTGAATATCGGGAGTGCCCTGCACAGCGCCCATAAACTGCAGACGGGCAGAATCGAATTTAAGATTTATCAGCTTATCGGCCCCAGTATCTGTTGTTAACGATACAACGAACAGATCATTCGCCTTTATTACAGCCGGAATAAAAAGCTGTGCCGCCTGAAGCCCGGCACCGATAAAAAGAAACACAGCAATCAGAAGAAACCCCGAAATACCCGACCTGATAATTTTAAACATTCTCAAATTCCTTTCTTCCAACCCGGAAACCACTGCATAAGTTCTTCGACACTGGCCTTATGCGGCCGATGCCCACCAAATATACGACCGATAAAATTACGTTTAACCCGCCGGGTAGCTTTTTTCTCAACCGCCCGACTTATCAATTCAGGCTTTGCCCATGTTCCGGCCACTGCCAGATCAACATATGGCACCCCCGTATTCTTGTCCTGCAATGTTACTGTCCATTTTTTAAGTTTGCGGCCAATATCTGTCTGCCGAAGGCTTTGCGGATTTATCATGAGTTTCGCATCGAGCTGCATCGCCTGCGGGTTGAATTCACTGTTGCCGATTTCGACACGCAGATGCGGCCCGGCAAACAGACCATCTGCAACCAGCAATCGACCACGGTAAGCATCATCTTCGTCAGAAGTAACATAAAAGTTGAGCTGACCAACCTTAAAATCAGGTTTTTCGATAAAGTCGGCCCCCGCCTTGTCGAGAGTCTTCTGGTCAATCAAAGGCAGCCTGGGTATATGAATGTCTTTAAAATCCAGGTTAAAAACGGCATCTCTGCTGCCCTGCCCTGCCCAGTCGGCTTTAAAAGCACCACCGAGCCTGCCCTTCAAAGCCTCTGCATCGTCGACCCTGAATTTTGCCAAATCAAGCCCAGCAATATCTCCTTCAAGATTCATGACGAATGGCCGGCCCGGCATAAAGGTTCCGCGGGCATTTTTGAGCGCGATATTGCCCCCGAGCACTTCAAGTTCGCCACTCTCAACGACCGCTGCGCCATTGCCAGGGTTAAACGACATTCTGAGGTGGTTTTTTCCGACCGGCACGGCAAACACATGCTCGCCCGAATCGTATCTGACGGTCATTTCATTGCTGCGCACATCGGCAAGCAGCATGGGTTCGCCAAGACTGCCGCTGACTTCGAGAGCGCCCTCAAGACTGCCTTCATCGGGAAAGGTAACTGCGCTGACGATCATGCCACCCAGCATGGCAAGCAGATCGGCAGGAAAAACCTTTGCAAACCGGCCTTTAAGACTAATTTTGCCTGCTTTTAACGGGTCTTCAAGCCAGCCGTCGGGCACTTCAAAAACCGAACGGCCAAATTCCGCGCTTAAATTTTTAAGACCGATACGACTGTATCCTGAGTCGGTGCGCCCTTCAAAGGCAAAATCGGCCGACAGTTTTTTAACGTCATCTTTAAGAGAAACGAAGCCAAGATTGCCGGCGCGAATAGTGGCACTGCCACTCGCAGTTATGCGTGCAGGCGTGCCTGCAAGTGTAAAGTCTCCGGCCAGCAAACCTGATTTTACCCGAAAAACATCAGTCACGGTCTTTGGCAGCAGACCGCCCGCAAGAAAGGCATAAAGCTGTGCCGCGTCAAGACCGGTAAAACCGGCACGCAGATTATCAACAACCGGTTTAAAACCGTTTTTAAGATTGGCAAGGTGCGCTTTGCCGGCAACTGTAACATCGGCGCCAATAATTTTGCCCCCAAACTTTTCGACTTCGAGTTCAAAATAGCGGTCGCCTTTTTTGGCAAATTTAAGGTTTCCGGCAAAATTGCGGGCAGCAAGAGAG
>SABV01000295.1 GCA_009928855.1 Erysipelotrichia bacterium
AAACCACGTCTGCGGATCTGTCGTCATGCCGATGAATACGCGAAAAAAGCAGCTGAAGAGCTGAACAGAATTATTGTCCGCTTCGAAAACAGGTATAGATTGATCAGCATCTCCGGGGGCAGTACACCGTTTCCGGTTTATCGCGCACTGGCACCGATCGTTGCAAGATACGGCATGGCAGGTCTTTGCTACTGGATACAGACAGATGAACGAATGGTAAGCGCAAACGATGAGCGCAGCAACCAGAAAGCCATTGCCGAGAGCCTCTTTTCGGGCGATTTTTTACCCGACAGCAACTTTGCACCTCTTGGGCAGGACATAAAGCAAATGTTCACAAAACTCCCACCTGAACTTCACCCCCCCGCACCAATTGACCTGGTGATACTTGGCACAGGAACAGACGGGCACACTGCGTCGCTTTTTCCTGACACCGACTGGCTTACTCGCGACACGGGTTATGGTTATGCAATATTTGCACCGGCATCGCAGCCCGAAAAACGCATCAGCCTGACTCTCAACCGCATAATGCAAGCTCGCGAAGTGGTTTTTTTGGTAACCGGAGCGGCCAAACAAAACGTTATAGAAAATATTTTTATGAACGAATATTACGAAAGCCCCGCAGCATATATAGCGCGAAACCGCCCGACCTCGTGGTTGCTTGATCCCGAAGCAGCCAGCATTGCTCTCGGCAGTTACCTCTCTCAGTTGCCTGATGCGGGCTATATGTAGTAAAAATAAACAATGCCTTTAAGTAACTATTCAAACGAACACTGCAAAAATCTGCCATATACTTTGGCTTTCAGAGTGCCGGTCTGTTTCAGAAGTTTTTTGTCAAGTTGCCAGCAAAAGCTTAAAAGCGTGTGCAACTCATTTGAAGCACCAGAAACGGCACATCTGACTGTTAAGTTTCTGGGTTTTTCGTCTGATTTTCTTGACGACGCCAGAATTATTGAGCTTCTACCCATTATTCACAGAATCGCCCTAAAATATCTGCCACTTAAAATATATGTGAGAGGCTTCGACACCTTCTCATACGCTGAGGGCAAAAGCACGGTTATTTTTTTAAAAGTTCTGCCAAGCGCCCAGCTGAATGCTTTTCACCACGAAATATGCAGCAGCTTTGCAGAATTTGAAATATTTCCGCATGCCGATCGCGACAATTTTCAGCCGCACATAACGTTGAGCAAAGATTTGAAGCACAATCACACAGAACAGATGCAACGCATCATTCTGCGCTCACGCAAAATGGCCAAGCGCCACCTCAAAATCAGTGATCTGGTCGTAATGACACCAAACCGTATGTTTCCGGTTCAGGCGGAAATATCAGAACCGATGATCTGCCCACCTACGCGCTGAACGATAAAAACTTATGAAAACAGGCTTATTCCCTTATCAAGCCAGGCAATTTTATCATTCAGTTCAGATGCAGCATCAGAATCGGTAGTTTCGGCAAGAGTGGCCTTGAGACGATCACGCGTCTTGAGCATGTGACCAACAAGCGTATTAAAATTAGGCATTTTCAGGGGCTTGATCTTCTTTTTGCTCTTGATCGAAATAATTTTCGCCAGACCATCTTCGTCGTCCGAAGGCGCGATGAGCATGTCGACGCGTTCGCCCTTTTCCGCTCCCGGCATGTCTGAAAGACCCAGATAGTATTCTTTGTTTGACCTGTCAGCCACAATAACAATTCTGTGCCTCTCAATTCTTTCGACAAGGCCTTTGAGGCGTTCCATCTGCATAGTTTGTCTCCCGGCGCAAAATTTATCGGCCAATAAAAAGCGATTCATTGACCTATTGAGCAGTTAGTTATAAGATACCAGCATGAATAATTTAATGCCAGATTTTGTCAACCTCCCGATTAAAGATCTCCCCTTCGTCATTCTCGACCTCGAAACAACCGGTTTTAAACCAACCGAGGCTGGTATTACCGAAGTTGCCGTCATTTCACTGATAAATGGCAAAGAAGAACTTTTTGAAACACTCGTCGACCCTCAAATGTCCATTCCGCATGAGATTACCGAAATTACGGGAATCAACGATGCGATGGTGCGCGGCAAGCCCACAATTGCTCAGCTGGCGCCGATTCTCGATGAGATGTTTAAAAATGCCATTTTTGTTTCGCATAACGTGCCATTCGACTGGTCTTTTCTTGATTATTCATTCAGAAAACATCTGCGAAAACCACTGCGAATGCCATCTCTCTGTACTTTGCGGCTGGCACGCAAATATCTTGGGCTGCGCTCTAACAAACTCAGCAGCGTCGCCGAATATTTTAACATCGAGCTTAAAAATGCTCACCGAGCCATGAATGACACGCGTGCCGTCAAAGAAATTCTGTTCAGCTTCATTGACCACCTCGAAAAATACGACATCAGAACCGGCAATGATCTCTACAGACATAACCTCATTTTTCCAGATTATCCGCCGGCAAGATAACTATGCCCTCTTTACTGCAGTGTCACAGCCCTGTCACAGCGCTGTCGCATTTGTGTCACATGCGTCACAAATGTCGCTTTGCAAGCAAAATAGTTGAACACCTTTAAAAATCATAAAAGATTGCCAGAAATAGCGTCTCACCAGCTTATTAAGTGTGGTGGCACGTTATGGCTTGCAATTTTTGAATTCATTTTATCAACTGGCATGCTTGTTGCTAAAGTTAAACATGCCACATTGCGAACCTGCAGTTTGAAATTATTTATTATTATTTAACTGGTAGACAGGCAGACCAGGCCGGTGGCAAATTGATTGAAGGAGATCCAGCTATGAAAAAGTATAACCTGTTCATTATTGCGATACTGATGATTCTAGCGTGCACTTTGCCTGCCGAAGCTGCTTATCTGGTATTTTCACAGGGAAATCTACCGATGGTTTCTCAGAAAATCAACGTTAAAATCACTAACCAGATTGCAGTAACCAGCCTGGAAATGGTGTTTTATAACCCTAACGACTTCACTATTCAGCCCAACATACGATTTCCTATTCATGAAAAAGCTTCGGTGCAAAACTTCTCGCTGACCGACAGCACCGGGCAAACCTATGCCGGCACCATAGAAGAAGCAGAACAGGCACAAAAAACTTTTGACGAGGCCAAAGAAGAAGGCCTGATGCCAGCCATGGCTGTACAAAAGCAGCCTGGAGTTTTTGAAACCAGTATTGGCGCTGTAGGGCCCACTTCACGCGCAACAGTTGTTATCGAATACAGCGAAATTCTGCCATACAACAAGGGTAAAGTCTCTTATCGCCTGCCGTTTAAAATATCAGACTGGCAGGCAACCACTCTCGAAACAGTAAGTATTTCTGCCGAGATTGCAGATCAGAAAGAAATCGTGTCTGTAAAATCATCGAGTCACGATATCTACGCCGAAAAAACTCCCGAAAACACCTGGAAAATGGTCTATGAAAAAAATGCCTACCTGCCAACAGACGACTTCGCAATGGATTACGAAGTCAAGGCAGACGCAATGGCGGCCAGCTTCCTCTCAACCCGTCCTGACAAAGCAGAAGATGGATACTTTGTTCTGATGCTTTCACCACAGGAAATCGTTGCCGAGCAGGATATTGCAGAACGCGACATTGTTTTTGTCATGGACACATCGGGCTCAATGTCCGGATCAAAATTGCCGCAAACCCAAAAAGCCTTCGAATTTTTTGTAAACAAGCTTAATGAGCGCGATCGTTTTGGAATCATCGCTTTTTCAAATAGAGTATTTGACTGGAAAACCGAACTGATGCCAGTTTCAGACACGAATCGCTCTCAGGCCAAAGATTTTATCAACCAGCTGCATGCTAGTGGCGGCACGAATATAAACGATTCACTGCTCGCCGCGCTTAAATTGTTTGATGACAGCCCCAACCGCACGCGCACACTCGTCTTTCTTACTGATGGCGAAGCAAGCGCCGGCATCACCAGAACAGAACAAATTGTCGCCAATTTTAACGCAGCTAACACTCGACAGGTCAGAGCCTTCACTCTTGGTGTCGGGCGCAGCGTCAATACCTCGCTGCTTAACAAAATAGCAGTCGAAAATCGTGGCGAAGCTGTTTATCTCGATGAACGTGCAAACAACATAGACGAAAACCTCATCAGTTTTTATCAGAGCATCAGCACCCCATTGCTCGTAGACCTTCAGCTCGACTGGGGCAATATCAAAGTTACCGAATGCTATCCCAAAACTCTTCCAAATATTTACCAGGGAACTCAGCTTGTGATTACCGGGCGTTACCAGCATTCCGGCGAAACGCAGGTAACTCTGACAGGCAATCTGAATTCATCTAAGCAGGCGTTTCCGGTAACGGCAACCTTTGCAGATGAATCAAAAGCAAATCTCTTCGTAAGCCGCTATTGGGCCAAGGCCAAAGCAGACGATCTGCTTCTGCAGATGCAGACCTATGGACAAAAACCTGAAATGAAAGAAGAGGTAGTAAGACTCAGTAAAAAATACCAGTTTACA
>SABV01000036.1 GCA_009928855.1 Erysipelotrichia bacterium
CGTTGCCGGCCAGGTCGAACTGCTGGTTCGTTATTGCGAGATAAAACATGTCAAACGCGTTATTCAGGGCTACAAGAATAATGAGCATCAGTGGCAGCCATAAGAAAATAGCTACAAGATTAAGTAAAAGTCCTTTTATGGCTTCTATGCCGGTCAAGTTACCCAGATAATCGACTGTTGTAATAGCAATAACGAATATTCCAACGGCGGCTGCAACAAGAAAGAACTGTTTTAAAATGCTAACCAAAGCAGCGCTTCGGGTTTTGACAATATTATTATTGCCGAGCAGGCGGGCCAAAGGTGCCAGTTGTGGAAAAATGCCTGCAAGCAGGCCCAGGTTGGCTTCGTGTCGCGAAAGATCCGGTTGATTCTTTTTCAAGTTTGCCCCCGGTTTGTGTGTAAATTCTTTTAGATATTATAGCAAAAAAATACGCCAATCAGAGAATTTTGTGGAGGTTTTTGGCATGCCAGAACTACATTGACGGTTTTGATCAAAAACTTCTCGCCTGCAATGCTCTTTAAATTGTTTTTTTTATCGGCGTTTGAGTGCGCATTAGCCCGAGTGGTAGCGCAGAACGTTCATTTAAAAGCAATGCCAGCAGAATCATTGCGCCGCCTGCGAAAAGCCTGGGTAAATTGGTGCTTTCGCCGAAAAATACGATAGAAACAATAATTCCAAGCGGAATTTTAAGATTGTTAAATACCGCCAGAGTGCCGGGGTTTACGCTTCTGGCGCCGGAGTTCCAGAGAAAAAAGCCAAGCCCTGATGCTATCGCGCCGAGATAGAAGAGAATCAAAAATTGCCTGGCAGTTATTATTGCCGTTGTACATTGATGCGCGGCAACTGGTATTACGGCTAAGGTCGCTCCAAGATAGAGCAGGCTGAACATTTGCAGATCGCTCTTTTCTGGAGGTGCCTCGCTCATGACCTGCCGATAATAAATCTGCCCGAAAGCAAAGCAGAGGTTTGAAACCTGCATGAGCACAAACCCTTTTTGAAGCTCAGCCGAAGTCAGCTGACTGTATTGAATGATGATTCCACCGACAACAGCCAGCAGGCCGCTTAATAGCGCAACTTTGTTTATTTTCTTTTCTGAGAGGTCATTTATTATAGTGACAAAAAAAGGCGTGAAAACGGTGAAGAGAGCAATTTCGTAGGCCTTCAGATATCTGAAAGCCTCGATATAAAACAGATACATCAGGCCATACTGTATGGCTCCGGTAGCAAGCAACCGAATGACAATTGGAAAGGGCAGTTTTTGGGGTCTGAAAAATGGCAGAAACACGGCAAAGGCAACCCCGAGACGGATCAGCGCAATGACAGGAGAGGCAATTCCCTCAAGCCCGCCTTTGATAAGCCCGAATGAAAAAGCCCAGATCAGCGAAGTAATTATTAAAAGAAGCATGCAGATTTTTCCAGATGTCGAGTCTAATCAAATTATGATGGGCTGGCAAGCATGTTTGGCGCAGATTTGTTGATTGTCTTGCAAAAAATGTGTTCGGGCGGATATTATTGTGCTTATAAACAGCGAGAATGGGAGATCAAATGCAGGATTTTGACGAAGGCGAAAAATTCGATATCAGAAAGTTGCCGCGGCTGGAAGTTTCTAAGCCAATGGATGCCATGATGCGTATTGCGGCCGGAATCTTTTTGCTTCTTATTCCCTACGGGACGCTGATCAGATTGGTCAGAGACAATGGTCTTCAACCTGGCAGTGCTGCGATTATCGGGCTGGTCTACGCGGCCTTTTTGACTGCCGTTTATTATGGCTGCAAGCGCTATTATCTGCTGGATCGCACTCGCAACGCGCTGTTTAAGGTTACCAGAGTTTTTGGCATGGTCAGTGAGAGCTATTTATGCTCTCTTGGCGATATTGCCTGCGTTACAATCGATTCGCGCGAAAGAATGACGAAAAACGGTGGTTCGACCGGTCAGTTCTGGTATGAAAGCTGTTTCGTGCTCAAAAATAACAAAATTGTTCGACTGCATCGCACTTTTGAAGATTCGTATGATGAAATTCAAGATGCAGAGCAATATGCCGAATATCTTGGCGTTAATTTTTTCGGGCCTAAGCCCGGTTTAGAAATGAAGGTGTGCAAGACCCCTGATGGCAAGACGATTGTAGAGTTTGTCAGATAGTTTGCTGAATATTCTGTCTTTTTTTAGTGCCGGCGTTCTGGTAATGTTTTTTCTTATAAACTGTAAATCTTAAAAACTTTCAGGGAAACAAATGCTGACAACTGAGCTTTCTATGTTGCTGAAACCGGAACGGGCAATGGCGATTATTCTTGATGCTATCAAAGAAGTTATCCCTTTTGAACTCGCCGTGATTCTTAGCCTTGAAGCGAATAGATCATTGCAGATTCGTTTTTGCAGCGGGGTTCTTTGTGACAAAAAGCTGCTCAATCATGTTATGGCCATAGAAGATCGCTCAGAAATCAGTCATGCTCTGGAGGTTGGCGAGGTCATGCTTGTAAAAAATACGGCTGATCCAGGCCATCATGATACATACGAAGGACTCGTTAACTTGCCTGCCCGTCATTCATGCATGCTCACGCCTTTGAAAGCGGGCGGCGAAGTGATAGGGTTGATGACCCTGGATCATAGCCAATGCGACCTTTTTACCCCGGATCGTGTTAAAATTGCCGGCATTCTTTCGCAGCTGCTGGCTATAGCGCTTGCCCAGTCGTTGCAAACAGAACGTCTTATTAACGAAAAAACGGCTCTTCTTTATGAAAGAAGTGCTTATGTCTCAGAAATGGCACGGATTGAAGGAGGCCTGGTCGGTAACTCGCCCAATTGGCAGCATGTGCTTGAAAAAATCAGACTTGTAGCCCCGGCCGATTCACATGTGATGATTCTTGGCGAAACAGGAACAGGCAAAGAGCAGGTGGCAAAAGCTGTGCATGCACTTTCTGGGCGGTTTGACAAGCCATTTATAACTCTCAACTGTTCTGCGCTCAACCACAATCTTGCCGAGAGTGAGCTTTTTGGTCACGAAAAAGGTGCTTTCACAGGTGCGGTTTCGGCTAGAAAAGGCCGATTTGAACTTGCGGACGGCGGTACGCTGTTTCTTGATGAACTTGGCGATTTGCCTTTCGAAACACAGCCCAAACTACTCAGGGCGATTCAACAGGGCACTTTTGAACGTCTTGGCAGCGAAAAGACGGTTCGGGCAGATGTACGCATTATCAGCGCCACTAATGCCAGACTCGAAGAGAAGATCCGATCAGGTCAGTTTCGTGAAGACCTGTATTACAGGCTGAATATTTTTCCGATTGCCATACCACCGCTTCGGGAAAGAAACGGCGACATTGTTTTGCTGGCACATCATTTTTTAGAGCACCTCTGCGGTCGCTTTGGTTACCATAAAGTTGATATTTCGGTGCCTGCCATGAAACTTTTGCTTGATAACAATTGGCCCGGCAACGTAAGAGAGCTCAAAAATACGATTGAGCGGGCATTGATAAATTGCCAGGGTTCGCAAATCAAGCCACAACACATCTTTTTTGAATCGCAGTCTTTTCGAGTCGCCCCATCGACGAGAAACTCTGAAGACTCGAAAATAGAAGATCTGGATACCGAGATTGGTAAAATTATCAGGCGAGCATTAAGGCAGAGTGGTGGCAAAATCTATGGTGAGCATGGCGCAGCCGAGATTTTGGGGGTAAAACCAACCACTTTGCAAAGCAAAATAAAAAAGCTTGGTCTCGATAAGAACGAAATATAGCTGTTACCGAAATATCGGTGAATGCTGCACCGATATTTCGGTTGATTTAAAAGAAAAATTATTATGCTGGCAATTGGAAAGGTTCTGGATGTTGGCATAATCTTTGCTGAGAGTTATGCGTTATTTAATTCAAAATTTGGAGGAATTACGATGGAAAATATTCAAGCTACTTCAGTGATGCCGCTTCTTGGCGATAAAATGCCTGAATTCACTATTCAGACTACTCATGGCATGAAGGCTTTTCCCAAAGATTACAGTGGAAAATGGATTGTGCTGTTCAGTCATCCGGGGGATTTTACTCCGGTATGTACTACTGAGTTTGTAGCTTTTGCCAAACGCGAGGCAGAGTTCAAAAAGCTAAACGCCGAACTTGTCGGGCTTTCTATCGACCAGGTTTTCTCACACATTAAATGGGTAGAATGGATCGAAGAAAAACTCAACGTTAAAATCCCGTTCCCGATTATTGCTGACGACACGGGTAATATTGCCAAGAAGCTTGGCATGCTTCACCCGGGTAAAGGCGCAAACACTGTTCGTGCTGTATTTATAATGGATCCGAATGGTATTATCAGGCTTATTATTTATTACCCTCAGGAAATAGGCCGCCAGGTTGACGAAATTCTCAGAGCTCTGAAAGCAATGCAGGTTGCTGATTTAAATAAGGTCGCTATGCCTGAGAACTGGCCAAATAATGAGATGCTCAAAGACAAGGTAATAGTACCACCGGCTAAAGATATGGATACTGCTATGAAACGTAAAGGCGAAAAAGATAGTTATGATTGGTGGTTTGTTTATAAGAGCCTCTGAGAAATTGGAGTTACTCTGCGTCTGATCGTAAAATAAATGTCGGCAAGACCACAGTTCACCCTGTTTCAAAAAAACAGGGTGAACTTTTTTGCTTTAACCTGAAAGTTTTTATTATTTGGTATGCGTTTATCGATCATGTATGTGGATTATGGCGTTGGCCTGTGGTAGGCTGGCATATGCTAAAAAATACGGGTTAGATGTTTTGAAGGAGCAGAAGAATGAACGATGAAGAATTGCTTGAATGGTACGAAAAAGCGATAGATTTTCATAAAAAAAGGGCTCCCGGTTTACTGATTGCAGCTGTTATGATTGATATCTGCCGTTCACGTCTCGGTGAAGTGAAGGACCAGTTAAACGCTATATGTGAGTCTATTTCGTGTCTTTGTGATGTTGTTCAGTTAATGACAGGTTGTACAATCGGAAATCGCTACCTCACGATTTATGCTGAACTGGGACGCTTTGCTGTTACTCTTTATGATCGGGCCGATGGAAGGGGTATCAGAGCTTTTATAGATCTTGATAAAATTTCTGCGACCGACACTCCTGAACTTTATCGTTTTTTTTATCGCACCCGCTCTGCTGAAGTAAAGGCCGGAGGGATTGCCAGACTGAAGTCGGGCGAACAGGTCGTCAGAGAATTCTTGTGTGTGCGCGATCAGGTAATTGGAATTCAACATGTCTGGGTCGAGAAATTCGGCAAACCCCAAAAACCTTCTGCTGCAAGATGTCCGAAATGTCGAGAATCTTTTTTGCAGATCAACACCACTTCTGAGTGTGCGATGTGTAGTGGAGTATCTGGTTATTATCGGCTTGAGGGCTGAGTTGGAAAGGCATGGTTTCCCTTTCATAATCTGACAATGCAATGTTGCTGTATCGATTGATCAGGTTGACTTTTTGGGGGAGACAATTAGTATTGATTTGCCTGTCGTAAAATTTTTATGGATTACGATATGCAATAACCGCAGAACTGGAGAGAGATTATGAAAGTTTTGGGTATAAACGGTAGTCCGCGCAAGAATGGCAATACTGAGATGCTTATCAATACGGTGTTTGCCGAATTGCAAAAAGAGGGGATAGAGACCGAACTTGTTCAATTGGGCGGCAACTCGGTTCGTGGCTGTCTGGCCTGTGGTCGATGTTTTGAGAACAAAGACCAGAAGTGTGTTATCGAGACCGACATGATGAATAAAGTCATTGCAAAAATGATTGAGGCCGATGGCATTATAATTGGTTCGCCGACTTATTTTGCCAATGTTTCCACCGAAATAAAGGCTCTTATAGAAAGGGCCGGCTATGTTGGCATCGCCAATGACCGTGTCTTCAGGCGCAAAGTCGGCGCAGCTGTTGTAGCGGTGCGTCGGGCAGGTTCTACCAGCGCTTTTGACGCAATTAACAAGTTCTTTTTCATCGAAGAGATGATCGTGCCTGGTTCGGTTTATTGGAATCTGGGCATTGGTAGAACTGAAGGCAGTGTCTCAGACGATGAAGAAGGTTTGAATACCATGCGGGTACTTGGCAGAAACATGGCCTGGCTGATGAAAAAGTTAGCAGTCTGAACTTGCCGCTGTTTTCTGATTGCAACAATATCTGTATTCATCTGTATATTGTTGACCGGGCCGGTAAAAATTGCTATTCTGAGGCATAGTTCATAAAGGCGGGTGACCTTGGATACTTTACGAGAGAACATACGCAAGGCTCTTTGCGAGCTTGTAGGGCGCAAAGATGCTGCGATTTTTCAGAGTGCCGATACCTTCGAAAAAATGCTGCAGAAAATCGGTAACTGGCAGCAGTTACCCGAAATTCTGGCTTTAAAGACCGGGCTACAGGAACGGGTGCCATGGGAGCTTCAAAAAGGCTCTTCCGGGCCGGTTTCTCGCAGTCTGATCAATTCGCTTGCCAGCATTATCGGTCGCAAACATCAGATTGAACCTTCGCTGGCTGTTTGGGCAATCGAATCATGGGCGATTTCTCTCGGGCTAAAAATTGAACCGGAGCTTGCAAAACCTCCGGTAAAGCCAACAGCTGTCTCTGCCCCTATCAAAGCCCCGCTCTCAGCTGTTGCGGGTCAGGCTGATTTTTCTGCTGATACTCAGGCGCGTGCCGGGATTATATTCGGCACTGATGCCAGTGGCCTGATAAGGGTTTTTAAGGCCTGGTGGCAACCGGCTCCAGAATCAGAAACAGCTGGATTAGTCGCAGTTCAGGTTAAAAACGAAAAAACAGGCGGTGCGCTTTTCGCCGCCGCCCCCCCAAGAAAAAAGACGGCCACAATTTCGTTGCCCCCAAAAACGACGTCTCATGTACAGTCTTCTGCTAAGGTTGTGCCTGCTGCAAAACCTGTTGCTGCGCCGGCAAGACCAGTATCTGTAAAGCCTGCCGCAGCGCCCCCGGTTTCGCAGGCACCGGTGGTTTATACCGGTAGTGCAGATGAACTTTGTGCTCAGGCGCAGGCTTTATTGCCTGGTTTTGGCACGCGGGTTAATATTCCCGAAGCTTTGCAGATCTTGCAGCAAGCGGTAAAGCTCGGTTCGGTATCAGCCAGACGGATGATAGGTGAGATTTATCACAAAGGGCTGGGGGTAAAGCAGGATTTCAGAATTGCTTCGGTGTGGTTCAAACAAGCCGCTGACAGCGGTGATGCCGCGTCGCAGTTTTACCTTGGCACTCTTTATCAGTGCGGAATGGGCGTTGAATTCGATCTGGCGAGAGCCAGAGCGTGGTTGCAGAAGGCGGCCGGTCAAGGACATAAAGAAGCCCAGGTTCTTTTGAACGAAATATCGCAGGCTTAGCCCTGCCCGGAGGAAAAGCATGAAACAGCAGGAAAAAGTTATCAATCAGACCTTGCTTATCTGGTGCGGGGTTGTGATTATAGAAGTTTTTGTGATAGCCCATTTAATGCAGTTCCCGGGGCTGGTATTTGCGGCTTTTATAATGTATTGGCCAGTCAAGGCTGCTTTAGAATGGCCTGCTCCCCGCGCTGAAATTGATGTGGATGCCCCTAAAACGCCGGTAACAGAGGTCAGATAAGCTATGGAAAAGATTGAATTTCTTGTTGCAACCGGCATTTCTTTTTTTGCTCCCGAAAATGGTTTGCGCCTTTCAGACCAGCTTCTCAATAAAATATGGCATTTTCGCGTTTTGCAGTCGCCACGTTCGGCAATCAGCCTGCAGTTAGGCACGCAACCGATTGCCAACGCAGCCTCAGCCGAGGGTGACCTGACTGATATAGGTGGCCTTTCTGTCAGGTTTGGTGACGCTCTTAACTCTGCTCTGGGAAAATGGCTTCCGCTGCCTTATTCGCGCAAATCGGCCGATGCTGCGGCAAGTTCGCGCAGCGTCGACTGGGCGAGAATTTTTGTGCATCGCTCGCCGCTTCAGCTCGATGAAAACATCATCAGATACGGGATTGCTGTCGATACAACCGTCAGTCAGTCACCAGAAACCGCCGATGGAAAAAGTGGCAGTGGGCTGCTGGCCGAAGATGTTGGTTCAACTTTTGAAGTGAATCCTGGCAATATGGCGTTCTGGCAGACTCCGGCGATGCTTTTGTGGATCAAAAGTGCATTGCAGAATGTTCCCGCGGAGGGCGGCGAAAAGGTTCCCCCTTACGCATCATCACTGGCCGCGTTTATTGCTTTGATGGATGGTTTGCGCCAGGCAGAACTTTTGCCTGAAGTTACGATGCTGAGAGCAGAGGGTGAGCCAATTGATGTTACGCTGGTTCTTGACCTCGGCAACAGCCGTGCCTGCGGCGTTCTGGTCGAGCAGATTCCGGGGCAGACAGTAAACCTCGACGAATGCTGCAAACTCGAGATCCGCGATCTGCAGGAACCTTGTGAGGTTTATACCGAGCCGTTTGACACCAGTTTTAAATTTCAGCCACCTCTTTTTAACGTGTCAGATTACCAGATTCCGGCCTCTGGAAGCCGGTTTGTCTGGCCCGGCATCGTTCGTATCGGCAACGAAGCCGCAAGACTTGAACCTTCAGATATCGGTGATACCGGCATGTCCAGCCCGAAGCGTTACCTGTGGGATGACCAACAGCGCCATTTTCCATGGTATTTTAATCTGCCGGGCGATGGACTGGGTAAAAAAATTGGGGCACCATTTCTGAAATTTCTCGACGAAAATGGTCTTTTTCAGGGCGCGAAGGCGACACCCCCATTCGAACCCTGTTACCCGCCAGGCTCACTTATGACTTTTCTGATGGCCGAAATACTCTGTCATGCCTACGCACAGATCAACTCTTTTTCGTATCGAAAGTCACGCGGGCATCGGCAGGCCGGTCGCATGCTCAAGAATATTGTTTTTACCACTCCCTGCGGCATGTCGTTTCCTGAAAAAACTTTGTATCGTAACCGCATCGAATCTGCGCTTGATCTGTTTTTTCATGTCACCGGTCATGCACCAGAAACCCGGCCGCAGATTCATCTCGATCTCGATGAAGCAACTTCTGTGCAACTGACCTATTTGTATGGGGAAGTTATGCACCGGTTTCTGGGAGACGCCCGCGAAGCGGTTGAGACTATCGGGCGCGAGCGCGTGCTCGAAAACGGCTCGCGAGAAAAAGTTCTCAGAGTTGCGAGTATTGACATCGGCGGTGGAACCAGCGATCTGATGATTGCTGAATATGCTGCGACTTCTGAGCAAAGCCTGATAAAACAGCGGATGTTGTTTTCAGAAGGTTTTTCGGTAGCCGGCGATGAAATTGCCAAGCGTATAATTGAAAAATTGATTTTGCGCCGCATTTTTAACTGGGCGCAGCAGAAAAACCCGGCTGTTTCCTGGGAAGACTTCCAGATTTTCTTTGGCCCCGGGCGTGGAGGTCGCGACAAGAGCTTTAATGACATGAAGGCTGAGATGTGTCGCCAGCTGTGGGTACCAATGGCGCATCGCCACCTAGAATTTGCCGAGCTCGACACTGACGACCCCGATATAGAACTGAGTTTCGATCGCTTTTTCCCTCACCGATTACCAGGAGCAAACGTTCTCGACTTTTTTGCTGAGCATATGCGCAAAGATTTCGGTTGCGATATAACTTTGCCCGAAATTCCATGGCAGATTTCTCGACAGAGCGTGAACACGGTGATCGCGAATGTTCTCGAAAACGTGCTGCGCCTTTTTTCGGAGGTCATAGCGCAATTTGACTGCGATACGCTCATTCTTGGCGGCAAACCTTCGTCGTTGCCGATAATAAGAGAAATGCTTGTGCGCCTGATGCCGGTTCAGCCCGGTCGCATCATCGGTCTGAAAGGTTACCCGGTTGGAAGCTGGTATCCGTTCTCCCAGCGTGGTGGCGGTATTTCTGATCCCAAAACAACTTGTGTAATGGGGGCTGCGGTGTGGCTGTTTGCAGAAAAGCTTGCCTGTCTCGATGGCTTGAGCCTGCGCACTGACAACAGTATGATCAAGCAGCGTGAGTGTTTTATCGGAACTTTCACACGTGAGGCTATGACTATTGATCAATGCCTGTTTCCAACCCCGGGAACAGAGCCGGCGAATCTTCAGCTTTCTAAGACTTCACTTTTAGGTATTCGTCGCGTTGATTCAGACGTCTGCATGGTAAACCCGTTGTGGGAAGTCTCTCTTGACCGTGAACAGCTTAAAAGCAGCGGGCCGTTTGTGGTTAAACTGAGTCAGGACCACAATAATCGTGAGTGTTTGAATGTTGTCGAGCTTCTCGACGAAAAGGGCGCGAAGTGTAACGCAAAACTGGCTCAGTTAAAGCTGCGAACCATGATTTCCGACCAGTATTGGCTTGATACCGGCTGTTTTGATCTGTAAGGAGCGATATCTTATGAGCAATGTTAATGAGCTTTTCCCTTTTCCGGCCGATATTGGCGAGGGTGAGTCGAATAATTCTGAAAATCAGAAGCCTGCACTGCCGGGTTTCCCTGAACCTGTATCAGAACGGGGTTTGACCTGCGATGAACTGCTTGAAGTTCGAAAAATGCTTGCAGCCTTTAAAAAGGGTGAGCTTGGGGCGGCAGTTCTGCCTCAATCGCCTGTTCAGCCCGCCACTGAGAAAATCGTGAGTGAGCCGCAAAAAAACGATGTTTTCGCCTCTATCTGGGGCAATCTCAGTCTTGTCGATCAGCTAGAAAGAGATACTTTGAATACTTTTAAAGAGATCTTTGCTGAAATTCATAATGGCGATGAAGCGCTGAAGGTTTTTTGGAGTCTTGCAGGCGTTTTTCCCGTAAAAAAGAATTTGCGGCATGGCACGCCTGAGCAGAAGCTTTTTGCGCTGAATTTTGTTGGTGATCGTTTTCTGCAGGGGCTTGCTTCTTTTATAAACCCTGTTCGCAAGAAGCTTTTGAAGGCGGTGGCCGTTTATCTGTCATCGGTTTCAGAGGGTTACTCTTTTATTTGCATGGAAAACGATCCTTTCAACCCGCAGTATCATGAGCGGATTCCTGAGGCGTCGCCTTCCGGCAGGACTATTCGTGAAATGCGTGGATTTCTCGTTGTTGCCTCGGGCAACAACAGGGTAGTGCGCCTTGGGCAGGTTCTTACATGAAGCACGAAGCTATGGGTGACGGAGGAATGCTGTGGGTATAATCGCAAAAACTTTTACACGTGGTTTCAGAATCAGTTTTTTTCGCAATCAGCCGGTTCACCAGTTTTATGGCCATTTGCAGGCTGTTCTGCGTGAAATTTCGCCATCGGGAGAGCTTGATCATCTTTTTGCCCGCCCCGAATCTGTGGTAGACGGGCAGGCTTTGCCTGCCGAAATGGAGTGGTCAACCGCTCTTGAGGGTGAACACGTCATGTTTAAAGATCTTTCGCCTGATAAGCAACGTGCTGCTGCTGATTTTATCGGTCAGGCGCTCGAAAAGATCAAAAAATACGCAGAAGAAAGGCATGGCAAAAGCGGCAAAGAAAAGGATTACGCCGAGTATCTGAAAGCTGTGGCGGTTTCGCCCGATGTGAACCAGATTTTTATGATCAGAAATCAGCCGATACTGGTGCAGTGGGGATTGACCTGTGAGAATGGCAATCACCCCGGTCAGGGTATTTATGCCGGCTGGGACGAATTCATCGCCGAAATTCATCGAAAAGCGGAAGCCAGGGTTGCAAAACGCGAGCAGATAGTGCTGCCGCCCGAGCCTCCTCGCGAAGAGGTTTTGACTTCTAAAACAGAGCAAAAGATTGAGAATAATGCCGCCACTGCCCCTGTGGCCGCAGCTGCGGCTGCTGCTTCGGCAAAAAAAACGCCAGAACCTCAGGTTAAAGCTGCATCTGAGCCTGAACCAGAAGAGAAGAAACCTAAAAGAATGCTTGCCTGTGGACTTGGCGATTATGAATGGGTTAAATGGCTGGCCATAATTCTGGCCATAATAATATTGCTGCTGTTGTTGTTACGCTTTATTCCGCCGGCACAGTCTTCAATGCCGCAGTTGCCTCCGGGAATGACTTTGCCGTTGATGGGCGGCGCCGGTGGTGGTGGCATGTCTGGTGGTGATTCGGGTGGTGCCGGAGACAATGGCGGCAGTAAGCCCACGCCAGGTTCGATTTGTCCAAAATGTGGTCACAAAGTGCCGACCGGAGAGTCTCATGCCCCAGAAAAAACCTCTCAGCCTTCAACGACAGAAACGCCTCGTCAGCCTGCAAACAGTCAGCCTCAGAATGAGGCTTTGCCCGCGCAGTCTGCTGATGGCAAGAACTAGAAATAAAATTTAACGCACAGTTCAGGTAGTAGAAAGTTCAGGAGAAAAATTTATGCAGCAGGAAAAACTTCGCCCGGAAGAGCAGCAGGTGGTTCAAATGGCCGATCAGCTTGCCGAACTGCTTAATGGCAGTTCGGGCTGGGCGGGAAGTTTTCTTAAAGACGCTCAGATTCGTAAGTTCATGGACAAAATACTTCATGAGAAACAGGTAACGGTGCGACGAATCAGAGAATCGGCGCAGCGACCGGTTGCGCTCGGAGTGTTCGGAGCCAGTCAATGCGGCAAATCATACCTGGTCTCTGAACTGGTGCGTGGTAACGAGGTTTCGTTGTCGGTAATGCTTAATTCTGTCAATCAGAACCCCGGCAGTCGAGACTATCTCGAAGAAATAAATCCGGCTGGCGGCCGAGAGAGCACTGCGCTGGTGACCCGTTTTACTACGCGTCCTTACCGGGTGGTTCAGGGTTGTTCAGCTTATCTGCGTCTTCTGAATGTTACAGACCTGATCAAGATTTTTCTCAACGGTTTTTTGTTTGAGTGCCAGTCTGATTTTATGCCAACGGCCGACGAATTGCAGAAATTACGCTATTCTTTCAGAGGCGCTTCTGCGCGTGGTGGTGGCCCATTGCTCAGTGAAAGCGATGTCTGGGATTTGCAGGATTATGCACGGCGTCATTTTCATAATCAGTTTTTGAGGATGCTCGAAGACATTAACTACTGGGGTATTTTAAACGAAGAAATCCGTTTTCTGCCGGCCGACCAGCAGATCAGCTATCTCGAATGGCTTTGGGGCAAGTTTCCGAAAATAACTGAAATTTTCAGATTTTTGCAGAAAGAACTCGGCACGCTTGGAGGCGAAGTTGTCGGCATCTACGACGACGCGCTTTTGCCTCGCACAAACAGTATTATCGATGTGCAGCGCCTCTCTGCCGTAATGAAGCCGGGTAATCGCAAATGTGCGATTGCTCTGGCAAATGGCGGTCAGGTTTCCATGGATTCATCGACTCTGTGCGCTTTAACTTCTGAATTGATTCTACAGGCGAATACCAGCGATTCAGAATCGGTGCTGCGTCGTTTTGATGTGCTCGATTTTCCGGGGGCACGAGCGAGGGCACAGGTTTTTGATCAGAATCGTCTGGCTAGTGATCATGAAGCGCTCGTTGAGGTCTTTTTGCGTGGAAAAGTCGCGTATCTGTTTGATCGCTATTCGGATGACCGTGACGTAACAGCGCTGCTGCTGTGCCAGGAGGGCGGTCCTCAGGAAGCTAAGTCACTGCCTTATATGGTGAATAAATGGGTTGAGTGGAGCCAGGGCAAGGAGCCGCTTCAGCGCAACGGCAAAGAGCCTTTGCTGTTTCATGTTTTCACCAAATTTGATATGGATCTCGTGCGTAAAAGAGGCGAAGACCCTTCGGTGCGCTGGGACAGTCGATTAAAAACCAACTTTGCTGATTTTATGGGTCGTGCTGGCAGCTGGGTAATGGAATGGGACGAACAGCGTGCTTTTCAGAACTGTTATTGGGTCAGAAACCCGGGCGTTCAGCAGACAGTTTTTGGTCGCGACAAGGAAGGGCAAGAATTTGTGCGTGACGAAGAGCAGCTTGCAGAAATTTTTGCTCAGTATCTCGCTAATGAAAATGTAAAAAGGCATTTCAAAGATCCGAAAGAGGCCTGGAATCGTGCTGCTGCGCCTGGGCAGTCTGGTATTCAGTTTCTGGTAGAAAAACTGAAGGGCGGCATTGATGCGAATGCAAAGGTTAATCAGCTTCAGGCTAATTTAAAGCAGATTTTTACTGAGCTTAAAACCCATCTGCAGCCATATTTTATTGGAGATGACATTTCGCATGCCAGAAAAATGGCTGAAGAAAGAGCGAAAAAGCTATTGGTCATACTTGGAAAAGGCATGGCGACCCGTTATTCTTTGCCCAGAATTCTTGATCTCGATAAGTTTTCTATTTCGGATAAAACGGTTGGTATGATTTTTGACTCGGTGATAAATCCGATGAATAGTGAAGATGGGGCTGATAATGAAGCTTCGCTGATACAACCGGAAGTTTCTGTTTTTGATGAATCGATTTTTGATGTGGTCGAAACGCCTGTGCCGGCAAGCGCAAAGAATGCCGAGAAAAAGGCGCCGGTGTGCAAGGGGGAGCTGTTCGCCCAGGCCGTAATGAATCGCTGGCAGGCGCAGTTGGCCTATCTGAGCCAGGATACTGAATTTCAGGAACTGACGGGTTTAACTGCCGAGTGGTTTGCCGAAACTACGCAAGAGCTTATAAAAGGCGCCTCACGGCTTAGGATTGAGGCTGCTCTTGCTGGCGAAAGCGATGCTGTTTTCAATACCCCGAACCCTGGCAAGTTTTTGCGCAAAACATCGGCGAAGGCAACGGCCAGGTTGAATTGTTATATAAGCGCTCTTGGGCAACGTCCGAAGGAAGTGGCGATTCCGGTCGGGGCGCCTAAGGCAACCCTTTCGGCGCGCGCATACCCCGGGCTTGCAATCTACCAGCACTGGACAACTTCTCTCGTGCAGCTATTTAAAGATAACGTGGCCGAAGCCTCTGCTGACGATGAAGCCAGCAACCGTGAACTCGAAAAAATCCTTAAAGCTTCGCTGGTCTGAAAGGCCGAAACCTGTTTGCTTTTAAGTATATAGCGTCTGTCCCATGCTTCATGGGGCGGATAGCTTTTTAATTCCGGACAGCGTTACGTCACCACTCCACTTTGCTGTTTTTATATCGTTTTTATATTGTCGCCCAGGGATTGACGGTTTTGCTATTGATCAGTAAAATTAATCATACTTTGGTTAATAAAGAGGTATGAGGGTGAGATATAAAAATCAGATGCTCGTTCTGGTGTTGTGTTTGTTTTTCCAGGCGGCGTTCATTGACTCTGCTTCCGCTTTTGATGTCGGCGGCTTTCTTGATGAGGTCAGTGGCACCCTTAATCGCGTCAGCGCAACTCTTGACCGTACTTTCGGTGGCGTAACTGCTGATAACCAGAAGGTTGTCGATGAGTCGCGAGCTCAGGCTCCTCAGACCAGCGCATTTTTGGGAAAATGGGAGCAGAGCTGGGAAGTATCGATGGGTGAGAAGACCCACGAATCTCTCAAAGCCGATCCGGGTTTTTCCAAAGACAAGAATCTGCTCAATCGTTTTGGTAATGTTGCTAAAAGGTTGATCAAACAGGTTGAGCGTAAAGATCTAACTTGGCATTTTGCGGTTCTTGATACTGATGAAGTTAATGCTTTTGCCGCTCCGGGCGGGTATGTCTATGTTACGCGCGGTCTTCTTAAAATGTGTGAAAACGACGACGAGCTTGCCGGCGTTGTAGCCCATGAAATGGGCCATGTTGATAATAAGCACAGCGTCAGACAGGCTGAAAAAGCTGGTATGATGACTATTCTCGTTGCCGGGCTAGGTCTTAACAAGAAAACCCAGAAGGCAGCGCCATTTGCAGCTATTGCCGCTTATTTCGCCAATCTTAAATTTTCTCGTAATGATGAATTTGAGGCTGATGCTGCAGCGGTTAAATACACTAACGCTGCCGGCTATAACCCGAACGGCCTGATCTCTTTCTTTAATAAGATTAACAAAGATACCGGTGCCAGCAAGGTTACCAAGTATTTTTCGACTCATCCGCCGACAACCGACAGAATCAATGCCGTTAAAAAACTGATTGCGAAACTGCCCGCCAAAACCACCGGATCCTCGCAGACACAGGTTGTCACTACGACCTCTACCTCTTCGCCATCGGCAACTTCCAATTCGCAGACACAGAATACCGCCGCAACATCAGGCAAGCCGACGACCAGAGATCTGCAACTCGCTTATGAGTCATATCTTTATTATCAGCAGCTTTATCAGTATAAAGTGCAGGAACAGGCACCAATGAGTGAAGTAATGGATGCCTTCAACAAATATCAGGCAGCGAAAAAGCGCTATATGGAACTGCGCAAGGCGTCGGGCCTGTAAACTTAGACCAGAGAGAGCAGCAGGGGCAATTTTTGCTTCTGCTGCTTTTTATTTTCAGTTGATGTAGAATGTTTTTATTAAACACCGGGAGGCGTTGAGTGAGAAAAAATATAGCAGGGATTGTGTTGTTAATTTGCTTGTTGTTTGTTTCTATGGTGTCGCATGCTTCTGACCAGAATCCGATACTCAAAGCCGATACTCTTGCCGCTGTTTATATAGATGCTGCGCAGCTGTTTGAAGTTTATTCCGCTCAGGTGGCCGATCTGCGCAAGCCTGAAAACAAAGATAATCTGGCCGCAATTGAAGCGGGTATAAAGCAGCATGTGCCCGGTGAATTCAGCCTTTCAGACTTTTTTCAGAAAACCGATGAATTTGTAAAAGCACAACTGTTTGTGCCCGATGGTGCCATCTGGTTTTCTATCGACAGCTCGTATCGTCCGTTTTTGTCTTTCAAAGCGAAGGTCAAGCCTCTTGAACTGTTGGAATTTATCGAAAACAGGTTTGGCAAGGGCGAGCCTGTACCCGTAAAAAAAGAAAAGGATCTGGTTGAATTTGAGATTCCGACCCCAGAATTCAAGATCTCTTTTGCTTTGCGCACCGATGGCATTTATCTACAAGCCCAGGGAGAACCGGCCATTGGTGAACCCTCTGATAAATGGAAAGATATGTTGCAGAGCGTTGCCGATAAAGAGTCTCTGATGGTGGCAGAAGTAGACCTGAATAACATTAAGGCGCTTGTTGGAAGATTAAATTCGCAGGCTTCTCATTCTGCATGTTTTACCAATATAAGAATTTTGTCTGCCGCAATTGAAATGTATGCGATGGATAAAGAGGGCCAACAGATGCAAACGCTTGATCAGAAAGAGCTGCTGGCTGCGCATTATCTCAATGCTGAGTTGCATTGCCCTGCTCAGGGCGTCTATTCAATAGATGCTTCCGGGGAAGTAGTTTGCGCCATTCACGGCAGTATAAAAAAGCCATTAGAAATTTCAGGTGGTTCCGGGGCTTTGACCTCTATTCCGGCACAATTCAGGCCTTTTGAAAATTTAAAAATCAAAGTTTTTAAAAGTCGTGCCGAAATTGCGACATTGATCAATGATAAAAATCTTCGCGAACAGTGTGTTGCGCTTGGCAAGCAGCAGCTGCTCACTGCCCGGAATATTGCAGAGAACCAGATGGGGCAGCTTCCCGAGGCCGAAAAACAGAAGAGTTTGAAAATTCTTGATTCGATAAAAATTATGGAAGATGGCCAAAGCTTGAAGGTTTCGCTTACTGGCGTCGATGAAAAGACCATTATTGCAGGAGTAGCCGGTTTTATTGGCACTATGTCTGCTATTGCTATTCCTAACTTTCAGCGGGCCCGCGAAAGTGCCAGAGCAAAGGCCTGCGGCGCTAACCGACGGGTATTGGCCGGTGCCACAGAAATGTACGAGATGGACACGGGAAAAACCATGAAAGAGCTTGATATTAGTACACTGGAGAATGAAAAATATCTCAAATCTGCTCCTGTGTGCCCGGACGGCGGAAAATATTCTCTGCGCCGCGATAGCACCGGTATCATGATTGATTGCAGCATTCACGGAGCGGAGTGAATTAGAAGTTTGCCCCGCGATTCCACAGGGCAAACGCATTCAATTCATGGATTCCGGTTCTGCGCCCGGAATGACGGAACCGGATCACGTCATTCCCGCGAAGGCGGGAATCCAGTTCAATTGAGAGTCTAATGTGTTTTAGTGGGTTTGCCTTGAGATTCCGCTGAAACCGGCGACAATGTTCATCTTTAGTGTTATAATCTGACAGCATAAATACAATGCACCGCAAGGAGAGAAATGATGAAGGTTCTTTATATCACCAACGAGTATCCGCCCCATGTATATGGTGGAGCAGGGGTTCACATCGAATACCTCTCAAAAGAAGTGGCGAATCTTGCTGATGTTGAGGTCCGTTGTTATGGCGACCAAAAACCGGTTCAGGGCAAAATAACGACGACCGGTTATGAGTCAGCTCTTGGATATTTAAAGCTGAACCGTGGCTTGCAATCTGTTTTCAAGACGATAGACCGCGACCTTCAGATTGTCGGTGAAGGTGTGGATGCCGATGTGGTGCATTGTCATACATGGTATACACACATGGCGGGTATCTGGGCCAAGTTGAATTTTGGCGTGCCGCTTGTCATTACTACCCATTCTCTCGAACCTTTGCGCCCCTGGAAACGCGAGCAGCTGGCCGGAGGTTATGATTTTTCGTTGTGGGTCGAGAAGATGGCGATTGAGATGGCTGATGCTGTTATCGCGGTGAGTAACGGCACTAGAGCCGATGTTAAAAAGCTTTTCAACGTAAGAGAAGATCGGCTGAAGGTCATTTATAACGGCATCGATACAGATGAATTTAAAAAAACAGAATCTACCGATCGCATTCGTCGCTTTGGTTTCGAGCCGGCGGTGCCATATCTTCTGTTCGTCGGCAGAATCACCCGCCAGAAGGGCATTATTCATCTGGTGAATGCGATAAGGCACCTGCACCCCGATATCCCGGTTGTTTTGTGCGCCGGCGCACCCGACACTCCTGAAATTGAGCGGGAAATGGCCGATGGTGTCAAGTCTGTCTCGCAGCATCGCAACAACATACATTGGATTCGTGAAATGGTTGATCGCAAAACTTTGATTGAGCTTTATTCACATGCGGCTCTTTTTTGTTGCCCTTCAATTTATGAGCCTTTTGGCATAATAAATCTTGAAGCGATGGCATGCGAAACACCGGTGGTTGCGAGTGCGGTTGGCGGGATTCCTGAAGTGGTCTTAGACGGGCAGACAGGCAAGCTGGTCAAACTCGAACAGATGAACGAATCACCTTTTGAAGCTCTTGAACCTGAATTATTCGCACGGGATCTTGCTAATGAAATAAATACCTTGATGGCTGATCCGGCCCTCAGAAACAAGATGGCGGCCGCTGGTCGTCGTCGCGTAGAAGATGTGTTCAGCTGGAAATCGATTGCCCATCAGACTGTTGATCTTTATAACTCGCTTATCAAGGGGAAATAAGCCATGGGTAACAGAAATCGCAAACGTGTAGTCATCGAAAATGTAAGACCACTTGTAGATGCAGGGCTTTATCCGTTAAAGCGAGAATCCGGCGATAAAGTGCAGGTCATTGCCGATATTTTCCGTGATGGCCACCAGCACCTGGTAGCCTGGGTTGAATATCGTGTTGTCGGAAACAAAAAATGGCATCGTGTGCCCATGCAATGCGTCAACCCCGGAATAGATCATTGGGAAACCGAATTTGAGGTTGATCAGATTGGGTTTTATGAATATAGAATAGTCGCTTATTCTGAAGAATACGGCACCTGGGTTGCTGACACCCGAAAAAAAGTTGACGCGAACACTGATTATGCTTCTGATATTCTCGAAGGTATCGTTCTGGCAAGGGGATATAAATCATGGCTTGCAGAATCAGAGCGTGAATATCTTAAAAATATGCTTGGCAAGGCTGAAAAGGCCGGTTCTGACCTTCAGCGCTGGGATGTTTTGAGCAATGGTCGCCTGGTTGAACTTTTGACCAATAACCCAGACCCGGTTTCGCGGGTCGAAGGCCCGCTTTATCAGGTCCGTGTAGACCGCGTGAGGGCGCGCTTCGCAGCTTGGTATGAGTGTTTTCCGCGCTCGTGTGGCTTTGAACCCGGCAAACATGGCACTTTTAAGGATGTAATCAAGCGCCTGTCGCATATTTCTGAGATGGGCTTCGATGTTCTTTATTTTCCACCGATTCACCCGGTTGGTTTTACCAAGCGTAAAGGCCCCAATAACAGCCTTGTCTGCTCAGAAAACGATCCTGGGTGTCCTTACTCTATCGGCAACCATCATGGCGGACATGACGCCATAGAGCCGGCACTGGGCACAATGGCGGATTTTGAAGAACTGGTCAAAGAGGCTGAAAAAAAGGGAATTGAGATCGCGCTTGATTTTGCGATCAACTGTTCGCCCGATCATCCTTATTTGAAGCAGCACCCAGAATGGTTTAGCAAACGACCTGACGGCACCATCAAGTTTGCCGAGAATCCGCCGAAAAAATACGAAGATATTTATCCAATAAATTTTGAGTCTTCTGATTATCAGAACATCTGGAAAGAAATGCGCCGAATTTTTCTTTTCTGGGCCCGCAAGGGAGTTAGAATTTTTAGAGTCGATAACCCGCATACCAAGCCTTTTGCTTTCTGGAAATGGGTAATTGATGAAGTTCAGAAAAAATATCCTGATGTGGTTTTTCTGGCAGAGGCTTTTACACGGCCAAAAGTCATGAAAGCTCTTGCCAAACTTGGTTTTACCCAGTCATACAGCTATTTTACCTGGCGAAACCAGAAGGCCGAGCTTGTTGAGTATTTTGAAGAACTGACTACCCCGCCTGAATCTGATTTTTACCGCGCCAATCTGTTTGCTAATACTCCTGATATTTTTCCGCCGTTTTTGCAGAGCGGCGGCCGGCCTGCTTACAAAATCAGGGCTGTTCTGGCAGCGACGTTGTCGACAGTTTATGGCATTTTTCAGGGTTTTGAGCTTTGTGAGGGCATTCCGGTACCCGGCAAAGAAGAGTATCTCAACAGTGACAAATACGAAATCAGAACCAGAGACTGGCGCGCGCCTGGCAATATCTGTGACCTGATTACCAGGTTGAATCAGATCAGACACGAAAATGCTGCCATGCAGGAATACGACAATCTGCAATTCTATAAGGCAGATAACGAAAAGGTTCTGTTTTACGGCAAATCGCTTGGTGACAATCACATTCTGATTGTTATCAATCTTGACCCGTTTATAAAGCATTCATCGTTTGTGTATGTACCCCTTGAGCGGTTCGGGCTTTCTTCTGAACAGGGGTATCAAATGCACGATCTGTTGACCGACAGGCGTTATCTCTGGCGCGGCTCTAAAAATTATGTCGAACTCGACCCGAATATTGAGCCTGCCCATATTTTTTTGCTGAAGAAGTGAGCGAATTTTAAAAGCCGACAAATTAGTACAATTTTGTTTTAAAGCAGCCCGAAAGGCTGCTTTATTTTTTTTAGAAAAAAGTTATGCCTATGTTGCGCCAATATCAACAGGAGGGGTACAAAGTTAATGCCTGTCTCAGGGCATAAGCGTGTTTGTAGCAATAATCAGAAAAAACTGTAAAATTAAAGGTAGAGAAAAGTTGTGGGCGGAGGGTTTTATGGAAATATCCAACCGGTTTGTTCTGCCCTTTAGGTGGTCTGAGTTTGGATCATGGTTTTCACGATTAGGTTCAGTCTCATCAGAAAGCGCAGCGGGCAGTCTGGCTATAAAAAGGCTGTGCTTTTCGGCCGATACAGGCAACCTTGAAGGTATCAAGGTGGAAGTAGAGCTTAATATGCGCTCTATTGCGCCATCTGAAGTGTTTCTTTGTGCTTTTCTCGGTGATTTATACCGAAAAGAGCTGTTTGAGCCTTTTATTGGCAATCTCGCGAAATTTCACGAGAATTATCACGGAATTTCAAAGGTTCGACCAAAAAGCGGCGGCGCTGAAATCCACGAGCTGCTTATTCC
>SABV01000296.1 GCA_009928855.1 Erysipelotrichia bacterium
CATTGCCGATGGCGTTACTGCAAAAAACAAGCAATCTGAAAAGTCTTATACGGTCTTCGGTGTCGCGATACAGCCCGAAGCATTTTTCGAGAGAACGAAGCGCCAGCGACGGAAAAACTTTTGCCAGCAGACCGATGCGAAACCAGTAGGTTGATTCGTATAGTGCAAAAGTCGGGCGCAACAATTGAATCATCAAAAAAAACACAACGATCAGCATAACCACTGCCACGGGCCGGCCGTCGCCATGCATCCACAAGAGCCAACCCGGCCAGCGCAACCCCGGGTATGAAGGGTTCAATTTTATAGCATCACGGTACTGCATTTCAGCTTCTGTAAACTTGTTATTGGCAATAGCCAGTTTCATTAATACAAAACTGGCATAAAAGCTTTTACCTGAACGGGCAAGCAGATTTTCGGCCGCTTCTCTTAATTCGCCAGTCGTCAGTTTACCGGCATAATAGTTACACATCAGGCGCATTTCCCAGGCCTGCAACATCGTCTCTAACGAGCTCATCAACCCGGGGTTGCGATTCAAAAACAAACGCAGATCATCGTAACGATTTTCTTTAGCAAGCTGCTGAGCTGTCTTAAAGCTTTCTTCAGCGTTTAAATGCGAAAGAGCAATCTGGTTCTCGACCTCTGCCAACCGACGATGCCAGGTGGTTGAATCATTTTTTAACAACAAAAGCTCTTTTAATAAATCTCTTACCCGCAAAATATCCTGTTCATGCTCAGCCTTGTGTAATTCACTCTCAAGACGCCTGATCGCAATTTTGATACGCGACTCTGCCGATTCAGCACGACCGGGCCGGTCTTTTTTCATATCACTGATTTGCTGCAATACGCCTCTGGCGTAAATATTATTGGCGTCGAGTTTTTGCATTTCTGCACAAAGCCCGCCGGCATCATTAAACCGTCTCTCTCTCATTGCAAGGGCAATAAGCCCGGTAAGACGATGCAGTTCTGTTGCCTTGACAAGCTTTTGGCCGGCACGTTCAAGACCAGGATAAGCCGGGTCAAAATTTTCAACAAGATGAATATGCCTGCGTGCTGCATCGAGATCGCCCAGCGCCATCGCCACTTCAGCCTGTTCGATAATTTTTGCAGCGTTAGTTCGCGCAAGGATTCTCATATTTTCACATTTTGCCGCATATTCAGATGCAGTAATATCGATTTGTGCAAGAATCTCGCAGATCTGAAGGCGGTATAGCACCTGGGTTTGCTTTAAGAGAAGGCCTTCAAGTTTTTTTAAAAGGAAAATCCATTCTTCATCGACATTTATGGGCAAACCCGCCCTTATTCTGTTTAACAAAGCCTCTCCGACAACAACAAACTGCCGGTTATCCTTGAGGGTCTGCGCAATTCGCAGGCAGTACCGCCAATCTTCTGCTGACGATGATTTAAAATCACAAATTTCATTCTGCAGAAGCAAAATGCGCTGCAAATCTTTTTCGGGCAATTCAGAAAACTCGCGGCTATTAACAATGCCCGCCGATTCTGACGCAAGAAAATTTCTCAGCAATTTTTCTGTCTCAGGTAAATTTACTGACCCAAGCAGACAAAGCCTGAGCAAGCGGGTAGACTCAAGGGCATTACCGGCTTCCAGGCTGATTAAAGTCTTCTGCCATAAGGCGTCTTCGGCAGGTTCTGAGGCAAACACCATCAATGGGAACAACAAAAGAATCAGTGAGGTCTGGCAATTGTTTTTTATTGTTCTCAACATTTTATTTCGCTCTGTCTGATTGTTTTAAATGCTTGATCAAGCCTGACAACATGTTATCATAAGCATGAAAAACACAGAGCATAAAAATTTCGGGGGAAGCAGATGAGTATCAAATTTTCGAGCTTTGATTCTATGACGCGGCAAAATAAAATAAACGCCCTGATGAACATTAAAAACACGGGCAGCGTCAATCGTGCAGACTATTTTCTTACCCTGCACGCAATGCTTGATGAAGACATACAAATCTGCATGAGCGCAAAAATGGCACTAACCAATTTTGTTTCTCAGAACTGGTATCAAGACTTCGGAAAGCCGTCTGACCCCCTCGCCAGGCAAAAAATAGCCGATTTTCTCAGACACAATATTGGTTTCGGCCCAGAAATTTTTGAGCTGGAAAACTCTCCCGAACGCCAGCAGATGGCTCAGAATCTGGCGAAAAAGCAGAAAAAGTTTGAAACACTGCAGGAATGGGACGGCCCTTTCCCTCAATCGGCCAGACTTCTAAACACCTTGCGCGAAGACACCCAGCAAATATTGTTAAAACTGCTTGATCCCGCCGAAAACTATGAAAAATGCTGGATATGCCTTTTTAACGAAACTCTGCAGCCATTTAAAGACTGCCATAGATCGCTCGACAGCAATGCTGCTACGATGGTGGTCAACCTCTCAAGAATTCAGAATCCTGCGCAAATTGATCCCACGCTTAAAGCCATGTTCGGACAGACCGAAAGGCCGGCATATCTGCTGGCTCTGGCAACAGGCAAAAGGTGCCTGCTGCTTTTGCGCGATGAAACAGGCACTTCACAGGCTTCAGTGCTGGCATTTAGTCTGCAGAACATTGTCAGCATCAGAAATGTTAAAGATGGCGCAAATTACAGTATTGAAATCGAAACTCAGCAGGACTTCATCAAACTGCCAATGATGGCGCCAGAAGATGCTGACGAAGCAGTTGCATTTTTGCGTGAAAAAAGCATCGAATCTATTGAAGCCCAGGAAGAGTTTATCGATCGTGATTTCGATAAAGAACTGAAAAAACTTGATATGCTTTTTAAAGCTCGCGCAATACAGAACAGCGAATATATTTTTCGCAAATCACGTCTGCAAAAAATGGAACTTGAGAAGTTCTCTGACGCCAATATCGAACTTCTTCTTGCCAAAAGGTTCTCTGATGGGTCACAAGGTGAAAAGTTCGACGAACAGCTGCTGAAAAAATTTACTTTCGAAAAAACCGTCATGTTTACCGATATTGTCGGATTTTCGAGCAAAGCATCGCAAAAAATGCTGCTTGACACCATGACGTTACTGGCCGTACACGACAAATTGCTCATGCCACTGATAAAACAATACGATGGCACTCTGATCAAAAAAATAGGCGATGCCTTAATGGTAAGATTTGACGAGCCTCTAAAAGCCTGCAATGCCGCACGTGAGATGCAAACGCGACTTTTTGAATTCAACAAGAAACATGACGAAAAGATTTTTATCAGAATTGGCATTAACACCGGCACGGTATTTGTAAAAAATGACGATGTCTTCGGCGATGCGGTGAATATGGCCGCACGCATGGAAGCCCTGGCCAAACCGGGGCGTATTTTTATTACAGAAACGACAATGAAATGTCTCGAAAACAAACTGCCGGCTGAAAATATCGGAGCACAGCAGGTTAAAGGGCGAGAAAAACCAATAATAGTCTATTCGCTTATCGATAGCACTAATCAGGCCAACGAAATGGCCGAGATGGCAAACGAACTCATGCAAACAACCGGCATTCAACCAGCAGTCAGTGAAAATCCGCCCACACAGACTGCAGAAAGTGTTGCCAACGAAAAACCCGCTCAATCAAAGACCCTAAAAGCGGCACAGGTAAGCGATATTGTCGACATGCCCGCATCGGCAGTAATGGCAACACCTGAAGAATACCCCGCAAGCTTGCTATATGCAATAGATTACGCCAGACAAAGCTATATCGAAGCAGTCAAAGAGGGGCGACAACGCAACCCCGAGCTTGAAGACTGGTTTGCCCGCTTCGAAACTTTACTGCGCCAGACTCTCTGATCTAAAATTCTGCTTGAGTTTGCGGCTGTTTTTAGCATCTTTATGGTTAAGATACGGAGACCAGAATGAATCAAAATATACCGCCTGAAGATAACGAGAAAAAAAACGAAGAAGACGTCTACAAGCGCCTAAACGCCTTCAGGCCACCCGAAAATGTTTTAAAGAAGCATCCGTGCAAAGACTGTTTTAACTGCCTGTGGTGCAGCGATGCTCGATGCGAAGTCTGCCTGCGAAACAAATCCTGCCAGAACTGCAACAAATCATCAGAGTAAACTTTCGGCATTTGCAAAAATTGCTGATTAACGGCATAATTCACTTATGGCAAAAAATGACACCGGCTATACTATCTTTGCAACCGCCTGGGGCAACTCCGCCATAGCGTGGCGCGACAACGCAATTACCAAGCTGGTGCTGCCCGAAAAAAACGGCAGCAATTTTGAATTGCGATGCGCCGAACTTTGCAGTGATTATGTCGAAAGCCCCGCTACAGATCGGGTCGACCGGGCTGTTAAACAGATTCAGAAGTATTTTATTGGCGAGAAGTATGACTTCAAAAAAATTAAACTGGATTTGACCGATAGCTCGGCATTCGCGCAAAGGGTGTACCACGAACTGCAAAAAATAGAACCCGG
>SABV01000037.1 GCA_009928855.1 Erysipelotrichia bacterium
GACCCTGGTAAAATTCTTTTGAAGGTTTTTCGGCGTTGATTAAAGCAAGTAACGTTGGAAGCAGATCGACCTGCGACCCGACGTTGAGATTGATCTGCACGCCTTTCTTCTCGGGCGTAATTATGAGCATCGGAACATTTGTAAGGTATGGCGCCAGATTCCAACCATGCCCGAACATGCCGAATTCACCCAGCATGGTGCCATGATCTGCAACAATGGCCACATAGGTGTTTTTGCTCAATCCTGTTTTATCAAGGTGTTCCAATATTCTTGCCAGCTGCGCGTCCTGGTAGAGCAGACAATTTTTGAATCTGCCAACCAGCGATGCATTATCAATTATGTCGTTTTCGGAAAATGCCGAATAACCCTGCTGCTGCGGCAAAAAGGGTGTATGGGGAAACACGTTTCTGTAATATATAAAAAACGGCTGAGTCGCTGTAGACTGCGCCTTCTCATCGAGTGCCCGGTTAACGTAATCAACCACAGCATACTCTTTGGCCCCCCAAAGCCAGCCATCTTCATCTTTTAGGCCTGGCAACGAAGTTGAATCATAAAGTCGAGAAAAGCCGCGCGGGCGGTAAAACAAAGACAATCCAGTGTCACCAACCAGCCCTGAGAAATACATCTGACAATCATAATTTTGCGCTTTAAGAACCTCAGAAAACGTCTGAACGGGAACATTCGGATTCTCGCGCAGCAGCAGATAAGGTGGCGGGTAAATACCGCTCATTACTGCGAAATCAGCATTAGACGACTCAGGGAAATTTGAGAAAAACATCGGAAAGATTTCCATGCGGTCTTTGTAGGCCGCGAGTCTGGGCCAGGTCTCTTCATGATGTCCGAAAAGAGAGACATACTGGTTAGCCGTAGATTCGATCATAATCAGCAACAGATTCTTCTGTTGAGAACTTCGGCTTGCAACGTCTCGGTCTTTATTTATGGCTACTCCACATTCGGCAAAACCATCCAGCAATTTCTCAGCGCTAACCAGTCTCGTGTCGTCAGCCAGGGGTAACGACGCAAGCAGCAACTTTAAAGGGTCTGCAAGCAGGTATGATTGTTGCCCCCAAAAGCCCATTCCAATATACGAAATAAGAGAAACCAGAAATGCCACCGTCACTGTCGGGCTGGCCGACGCCACGCCCTTTTTAATCTTCAGATCTGCATATCTGACAAAAAGCACGAAAAAGACAGAAAGCACAACAGCCGGAATCAAGATTTGCCACCATTGAACGATCTCTAATGAGGTAAAAACGATGCTGCCGATATTTTCAAGACCGGCAACCCAGCTGAGTGTATCGTAATTCAGGCGCAGACCGTTTTTTGCAGCGAGCACTGCATCGACGCAATAGAAGCCCGCAAGTAGCGATAAGTTTGCATAAAAGACAGGCACGACAAGCTTTTTGTGTACAAAACCGGCGCAGACTGAAACAATAAAGACACCTAAAACAGCTACGACAGCATAAAAAGCAAAATGAAACGAGGCCATGATAAACCAGAAATCAAACAGATTACGCGAAAGAGGTACAAATGAAAGGGTCTGATGCAACCCCCCGAATGACACAACCGGCACAAACCAGCTTACGGCGAGCGAATACATCGTGTTTTCTTTCTCGCACTGTCTGATCAGCCAGATTCCCGAAAACCAGAAAAAAGCAAGCAACGTCGTGACAACAAATGCTGAATCGGCCTGAAACAAAGGCTTACTCGCGAATGACACCAACATAAACAGATACGAAATACCCCAAAAAATAAAAAGTTGGCGCGAAGAATTGCCACGACCGAAAAAGAAGCCCCATAGCCCCGCACAGACTGCAGCCAGAAAAAAGATTATGGCAAAGTTGTTGATATGATACTGAAGAAACACAAACGGCAAACACCAGAGTGCCGGCAGGTAATTTTCGCGCTTCCAACGCCTGGCAAACCAGAAGCTTAAAGCGAACCAAGCCAGCCCCCAGCAAAGAAATGGCGGCTGAAAAAACAGATCTACCACAATAAGGCTCTGCCAGTCTTCAAAAAGCATGCGCCCTTCGACGAGCAGGTAAAAATAGCTTCTTTCGCCAACCTGCGTGGCGAATAACCCCAGCAGAAGATAGTTGACCAGCAGAAACAGCAAAAACCTGCTTCTAAAAACCGGCGAAGCATTTACACAACTGCGCTGCATGCAATAGCCAACCACCACAAAAAGGCCGGCAAAAATCCAGTTAAACCACACCGATTGACTGGTTGAATGGCGCCAGTATTCGCCGACAAGACTCTGATAATTCAAAAGAACAAAAAGAACCCTGATAAACGCGAACAATGCCAGCGCCGCGAAGAGTCTGCTTTTTAAGGTTTTCCAGATTGCAAAAAAGTTTAAATTGTGCCCCATTGGCCCCGCCCGATAGTAGAATCGTATTATAGATATAACAATATAACAGGCTGCAGCAAAATCAGCAAAAATTCTCGGATAAACGCACTAAAACACATTAGATTCTCAATGGAATTTAACGCGTTTGCCTTTAAAATTTCAAGTTGGTATTGATTATCAGTAACAACTGAAGTGGCTTTAATCTATGCATCAACCTTCAATATTTTCTTGTACACACTGACGGCAGATGCAAACCGCCTTTTTAAAAGGCTTCATATTTATACTCATAATCAGGGCGATAACACTCCTGATAAATCCGGGTGAGTTATGGCGCCCCATGATTTACGAACCATGGCGTAGCGACTGGGCATGCCTTGAGCTGTACAGCTGCTCTTTATTTATGCACAAAAAGCTTATGCAAAGACCGCGCCAGCGATGCAAAACATATTTTTATTATTCTATCGCGTGCCACATTCTGCTGACCGTCTTCAACAACGAAACATATAACCGAAGCTACCTCTTTCATCTCTTTAAAAGGTAAATGGTTTTTGAAGATCTGCCGACAAAGAGAAAGAAAGGTACAGATTTTTTTCAAATTACTGAGAAATCTACTCTTAGACCTTGAATATTACACTAAAAACAGCAGATACTCGCACGAAACACATTGACAAAAGCAGGCAATTTGTTTAAGATTAAGTTGACCGAGGTTCTAATTTATTTTTTTTATGGAAGGAGTTCTTATTTATGAGAAATCGCAAAGGCTTTACGTTGATCGAACTTATGATTGTTATCGCTATCATTGGTATTCTGGCTGCTATCGCGATTCCGAACTTCCGCAAGGCGCGTGAACAGGCCCGTGAAAAAGCCTGCTACGCAAACATGAGGGTTATCCTTGGTGCTGTTGAAATGTACAACATGGATAACACCAGCATGATGACCGCTCTTGCAGACGGCGACGCAACAACCACAGCCGGCAAACTGGTTTCCGGAAAGTATCTCAAGAGCCCGGTTAACAGACCCGAAACCGGTTGTTCTTACAGCGGCCAAAGCATCGACGGCACCGGCCTCATCGTATGTGACTTTCACGGCACTATCGAAGGCAGCGGCGAGTAATCGTTTGTAATTGTTCTTTAAAAAAAAGAGCGGCATCTGTCGCTCTTTTTTTTTATGTATTTCTCTGTCTCAGGTAAAACATTATGTCACCAAACGAAGCATTACATTTTCTTCTGACTGTTTTTTTTCTTATTTTCGGCAGTCTACTGGGAAGTTTCAGCAATGTTGTCATTTTACGCATGGCCAGCGGCAAATCGGTTATATTTCCGCCATCCGCGTGCCCGAAATGTGATCATCAGCTGCACACAAGCGATCTGTTTCCTGTTTTCAGCTGGTTATGGCTCAGAGGCAAATGCCGATATTGTCAGACGCCTATTTCGTGCCAATATCCTCTGGTCGAAGCTTCTATAGCACTCATTCTGGGTCTCAGCTTTTACAAACTGGGGCTCAGTCCCGCGTTCATAAGTCTGGCCGCCCAATCGGTAATATGGTTTATTGCCGGTGTTATTTTTGTACGCAACGAAGTACAAAAACCGGCACCTTTTATCTGGGCAATAATGTATTTTATCGTTCTCAATTTTCTCGTGAACGGGCACCAGGCTACTAACCAGCAAACACTGCTCATACCCGCTATTGCGGCGTTAGCAGGCATCGTTGCCAGCTTTAAGCAAGGCAAGCATGAATTCTGGCAATGGGGGGGGCTGGCATTTCTACTGACTTTCAGCCTGGCTCATAAATCATCGATTTACATCGCACTGCCTGTTCTGATTGTGGCAGCACTTAACAACAACCCGAGCACAAGCAAAACAGCAAGAATAGTCTTCTTCGGAATACAGGTTATAGCGATTTTTGCAAGCATTCTGCTATAAACAACGCAAGCCTATATTGCATCAACAAAATACCAGAACACAATTTCAGGCTGCTTTATGGCGGATATAATATTCTGCCTCTTTTGCGCAGCTTGAATCCGGCGCCAGTTCGGTAATTCGTTTAAAACGATCCAGGCTGGCCGGCAACTTCAATATCCGTTCGAGTTCGCCCAGTCGCAGCAACAATTCTGGTCGTTCTACCCCAAGCTCTACCGCGCGCTTCATTGCCGCATGCTCTTCAGGCTGGTTTTCAAGCTTTCTGTATACAGATGCCAGAGCGGCAAAAACCTCGGCGTAATTCTCGTTAATCATCAGGGCATGCCTGTATTCTTCTATTGCAGACTTATAAGAACCACGCATGGCGTGAATATCTCCCAGAATCCTGTGCCCTTCAACATGACCGGGATGAGCTTTAAAAAGAACTTCAAGACTCTTTTCAGCTTTTTCATAATCAGCCAGTTCAACTGTTATCTGAGCAAACTTTATCATAAATTCAGCCCTTTCAGGGGCAATATGACTCAGTCTGCGATAAACTTCGGCCGCCAGGTCATGCTCTTTAGCAGCCTCATAAATTTCTGCAAGACATTTATGGTATGAAATGTTTTTCTCATCGGATTCTACAAGTTTTTCCATGACTACGATTGCGTGATCAAAATTGCCCTGTTTAAAATGGCACTGAGCCATAAGATACATGGCCCGGTCTGCCAATTCTGGCTTTCTCACCGCCATCTTAAAATGATTAGCGGCCATAGCATACTTGCGCTGCCTGAACAGGCAGGTAGCAAGATTAAAGTGCGCATCAAAAGCACCTGGATTATTGTTGATAATACTACGAAACTGCCTCATGGCCTCAGAGAATTCACCCTGTTTCATAAGCAAAGTGCCCAACGAAAAAAGTGCCGGTTCAATATCAGGCTGAATCTCCAGCACCTGCCGATACTGTCTCACCGCACCATTAAAATCACCATAACGCTTCAGCAATTCTGCCAGAGCAAGCCTCACCTCAGGCTTATCAGGGGCAGCATTGGCAGCAAGCATCATAAAAGACACCTGTTTATCAACCACGCCAAGCGCTTCATGCATGCGCGAAAGAGTTATGAATGCAGCTGCAAAGCCCGGACGAATTTCAAGAGCACGATCAAGATAAAACTGCGCATCATTATATGCAGAACGCCTGATAAGACAGTCTGCCAACTCTACCATTATTTGAGCATTTTGCGGGTCATTTTTTATAATGCGCTCAAAAATTCGCGCGGCTTCGTCTTCATTGCCATTTCGCAGGGAAAGACGCGCCAGACGTTGCAGTAACTCAATGTCATCAGGATTCTGGCGGCTTTTCTGTTCAAGCTGACCAAGCAGCCCAGCGAGTTCTTTCGGGCTTTCCAGCATAATGTTTGCCTCAAAGTTCTGTATTTACAGGCTCTGAATTTCTTTGACCAGCGATTTTTTATCGTTTGCCGCAAAAAAAGCAGAACCCATTACTAATATATCGGCACCGGCATCGATAATTCTTTGAGCATTCTGCAAACCGACTCCGCCATCGACCTGGATCATTGTCTTCAGGCCTTTTGAATCAATCATCTCACGAAGTTTTTTTATTTTTTCAACAACCGGCTCAATAAGTTTCTGACCACCAAAACCAGGGTTTACGGTCATTATCAAAACCTGATCACATTCTTCGAGAACATATTCAATCGCCGACAATGGTGTTTGCGGATTCAGCGTTATCCCCGAGGCCAGTCCCATTTCACGCACGGCACACAGGTATCTATGAGAATGGTTACAAGCTTCAATATGAAAAGTGATGCGATCTGCGCCGGCATCACGATATGCTTCGAGCCATTTTTCGGGGGTTTCGATCATCAGATGGACGTCGAATGGCAATCTGCAATGCGGCCTGAACATCTTTATGAGTGGTGGACCAAAGGTAAGGTTTGGCACGAAATGGCCATCCATAACGTCGATATGTATCCAGTCCGCGCCAGAATCCTCAATCATTTTGAGTTCCTGAGCCATTTTTGCAAAATCAGCAGACAAGATCGATGGCGCAATCAATGTTGTTTTATTCATACCGGGTTTACCAGAAAAGAATTAAAAAGACCATAACAGCAAGGCAAAGCCCCATGAAAATAACAGGGTTTTTCAGCCAATGCTGATCCTCACTGTTTTTCCATGCCGAAGCCTCAGCTGCCGGCAAAGGAGTCGTTTCAGACTTAACAAGACGCAGGTGAGAACGCGCCGCCGACTTTGCCGCAGTTTTTTCGTTCACAGTCTGAGCCGGGCCCTCATCTCTGCCTGAATTATCTACAACCAGCGCCAGATTTCCTTCTATACCCGTTTCAGCAAACCCGACACTCTGAACCGGCGCCTCTTCACTATCACAAGAGGCCACCGCCACACCGCACGCAGACTTACCTGACGATCTTCCTGTTGCCACCGCCGCCATATTCACATTCGACATTCTGCCGTTGAGAGCATCTACAACCTGAGAAGCCATAGAGAGCTGACGCGCCTTGCTGCGAATAGTCTTTTCTCTGATGTTGCCAGAAAGATCGGCAAGAGCCTTGAGAAATTCTTCATGACTGCCAAACCTGTTACCCATTTCCCTGGTGAGGGTTTTACGAATAAAATCAACAATACGGCTCTGCTGTTCGGGCAGAAGATCTGCATGTCTTATGCGCAAGAGCTTTTCAATCTTCATATCCCATAATTCATTTATGCCACCGCGCTTTCGAATTGGCGATTCGCCGGCCAGCATTTCATATAAAGTGCTGCCGAGAAAAAACAGGTCAGAATGAGTTCCTGCTGTTTCGCTGCGAGAAGCGTTACTGGCAAGCTTCAATCTCGGGTGCGTAAAAGAAAGCACCGTAATATGGCCGTCATCACGTCGCAATACATTCGAAAGTTTTATGGTGCGATATTCGACCTTCTGGTCTGAAGCGTATTGCAATACGGTTGCAAGATCCTGAACTATTTTGACGCTGTCAGCAAACGAAAGGGTTTCTTCACTGAGAATGCTGTAGAGATCACGCCCTTTGATCACAGGCGAAACAACGTATGGTCGATCACCATACATGTCCACATCAAGCACTTCAGCGATCAAAGGATGCGAAAGGGCGGCGAAGCCCTTTATCTCGTTACTGAATCCCCTTATTCGATCGGGATTACCGGCCATTTCATCCTTAAGAATCTTAATAATGACACTGGTGCCAGTTGCAATCTCCAGAGCGCTGAAGATTTCATACATGTGGCTCTCAGAGAAAGCAGCTTCAATTTTATACTTCTCATTAATCAATTCACCAATCATTTCTGCCTCCAGACTGATTTGCCATAGGTCATGGCTCAACTTTTCTTTCTTCTATTGATACATCATTTATATAAATCTGTACTTTACTATTCGGCACAACCGGCACCTTGACCTTAACAAGATCGAGTGGTTTGTGAGCTCCGGCATAAATCTGCTGCCTGCCTTCAGGTGTAATATGAATGAACTTAACTTCTTTAGGCATAAAGCCATCAGGCATAACAAAGCTCATCTCTTTTTCTGAAAGCGGTGCCACAAGTGTTGGCTGGGTCTGAGGAACAACGACTGGCGGCATGTTAGCGGTCACAGGCAAACTAACTACTGGCGCGCTCACGACCGGTTTTTCCGGAACATTAACCAGAATGGCTGGTGCCGGTTGCACAGGTCGCCCGACCGGCGCGGCTCCTGAATATATTTCAAACCTTTTTAAATCTTCTGCAGTAGCAGTTCCCTCGTCACTGCCAGACGAAACCAGAAGACTTACCACATCACCCTTACGCACGCTTGAATAAGGAGCCGGGTTTGTAGAAATAACCTGAAATTTTGCACGCCCTGAATCAGGCTTTGAGAATATTCTGCCAAAGTTGAATCCCCAGGCTTTAAGACGATTCTTAGCGTCATCAAGCGTAACACCACTCAGATCAGGCAACCTTGATGCCTCAGGACGACGCCCCAAACTTATGAGCAGATCTACTTCTTTGTTAACGCCGTATTCTTCAGAAGGCAGCGGAGACTGAGAAACTATTCTATCAGGAGGAACGCTGTCTGAGAAAACATAGGCACGATCTCCAACTACCAGCTGTGAATTCAGCAGATTGAGATCAACCTCACGCAGGCTGTTGCCGACCATGTCAGGCACATTAACCTTCTGCAATCCGAGAGAGATAGACAACAGAACCTGTTTACCAGGCTTTACAACAGTACCAGGATCTGGGAACTGTGCAATGACGTAGTCTTTTAAGTGACGGTCATCGTACTTTTCATCGCGACGAACAATCTCTAGTCCCATTGGCTTTATTTTTTCTACCTCGACAATGTGTTTGCCCCTAAAGTCAGGAACAATAACCGTTCCGCCACGGTTGAAAAAATCATTAAGCTTTTGATAAGCAAAAAAGACTCCGCCAACCAGCACAATAGCTAGAATCAGCATGAGAATAGTCATTTTGAAAAGTATCGAAAGACACGAATCACTTTTTTTCTTTGTCATCACTTTTTCCTGCAAGCTGGCCACAGGCAGCCAGAATTTCCTGTCCGCGTGATCTTCTCACGGTAACAGTAATACCTGCTTTTTTAAGAGTCTTACGAAACTCTTTCTCGTTATTAGCTGGTGATGGCTCATAATCAGAGCCGGGAAAATGATTGAAACGCACGATATTAACGTGGGCAATCAGCCCCTCACAGAAGTTAATCAGATTCATGGCATCATTGAACTGGTCATTGATGTTCTTCAACATTACAACTTCAAGAGTCACGCGACGCCCCGTGTGAGTGCAATAATCGGCAATAGCTTCTTTAAGTCGGGCAAGCGGGTATTTTTTGTTAATCGGCACCAGGTTATTTCGGCAGGCATCATCGGCAACATGCAATGAAACCGCCAGATTAACCTCACCGGGACGGCCTGCCAGTTCGGCAATACCTTCAATGACCCCTGAAGTGGAAATAGTGATACGGCGCGTTGCCAAAGCCAGCCCCTGCGGGTCGGTCAGCATATCGATTGCTTCATAAAGGGCCTTGCGATTAAAAAACGGTTCGCCCATTCCCATAAAAACAATATTGGTAGGCTTCATACCAGTTCTTTTAACAAGCACCATAACCTGCAGAATTATTTCTTCAGCAGAAAGATTTCTTTTAAAGCCACCCTCGCCGGTGCGACAAAAAACGCAACCCACAGCACATCCAACCTGGGTCGACAAACAAAAAGTCATCGAATCTTCATCTGGAATAGCGACGGCTTCGATACATTCTTCGTCTGCAAGCTTCAATACAACTTTACAGGTGCCATCCGAAGCCGTAAGAAATTTTTCGACCGGAGGCAGAATTTTAGGAAAAGCAGCCTTCAGCTTTTCGCGATCTGCCAACGAAATATTGGTCATTTCGTCAAACGAAAAAACAAATTTCCTGAAAATCCATTCTCGAACCTGATTGCCCCTGAACGCAGGCATTCCAAGTTCCGCAAGAGTTTTTTGAAATTCGGCAAAGCCACAAGAAAATAAGGATGTTGCAGTCATTTTTTTCCCCTTCTGACAATACATCGGCAGCCGCCAGCAAGGAATTGAACTGTTTTGTTATACCCGACTGCAATCAGTGCAGATTAAATTTGTCGAGCATATCACCCATCAGCTGCACGAGCATAAGCAGCTCTCTGATGACGCTCATATATTGCCTGATGTGTGCCACCTGCTCGTTAACAGAGGCTGCCACACGCCGAGTGCCTTCCGAAGTAATTTTCGTAGCACCCGAAATACTTTCAATGCTGCCTCTGAGAGAATCGATATTCTGCGACTGCTCAATACTGGCCGAGCTGATGTCTTGAATCATCTTGTTAACATTAGCAACCGAGTTAACTATTTTATCAAGGTTATTACCCGCAAAATTGGCAACCTGAACACCTTCGATAACTTTGGCGGCACCACGATTGATAGTCTCAACCGCTTTTCCCGTCTTCTGAAGCATTTCTTTGATTTTCTTGCCAATATCTTCTGCCGCTTCGCCAGACTCCTCAGCGAGTTTGCGCACTTCTCCGGCAACAACTGTAAAACCCTGACCGTGTTCGCCGGCACGAGCAGCCTCTATCGCAGCGTTAAGGGCCAGAAGATTCGTCTGATAGGCAATATTGGTAATAGTGTTAACTATTTCACCGATCTGCTTACCGGCAGAATTTAGATTCTCAATAACGTCTTCAAGCCCAAGAACCTCATCTTTTATCGATTCCATGGTGTTAATCGTTTCGGCAACGGCGTTTTTACCTTCTCCGGCAATTGAAGCAGTTTCGGCGCTGTCCGTTGCCGCCTGATGGGAACGATTGGCGATAGTCTGAGCTGATGCTGAGACTTCCTGAATATGAGAAGCTGTTGATTCAAGGGTGTTGGCGATATAATTCGAACTTCGCGAAATTTCCTGCACATCTGTAAAAAACTGTCTGACATTTTCATCAGAAAAAACAGACATTACAGTCAGCGGCTCAAGCTTGCGCAATAATTCCTGGGAGATAGAATAAGACTCTCTCAAAACGGTTCTGGCAGTGGCCAGAAAGCTGTCAAACTGAATTGAACATTCAAGCATATCTGTCTCAGATTCTTCGGTGTCGTCATTCTGAAACACCTTGAGCTTTTCAAGAACACTTTTAATCGGCGCTGAAGCCTGAAGAAGAAAAAGCCAGAGCAAAAAAAGCGCTACGGGCACAAATACGAAACTAAGCATATGAAAGGCTTTTGCTGAACTCTCAAGCAGTCTTATGCCTTCATCAAGAACCGCCAGATCTTTCGATTTGCTGCGAATAAAATCATCAAGTATTTCTGCTTCATGGGCCTTGATCTCGATAACACTGACAGCATCATTGCGGGCTTTTTCTTTAAGAATCTGTAATTCTTCTACCGTAAGCTGTTCAGACCCCTCAGGGTTTTGAAAATCTTCGAGCGGCTTATTTTCGACGTCTTCAAGAAGCTGAGTTTGCGCTAACGAGTCCAGCTGTATTGTCACGCTTTTTATCGCAGCGACAACACCACGGGAAGCAAAAACCGATCTGGCCCAGACAAAAATCAAATTGGCACCAATGACCGGAACGAGCACCAGCACCAATACCAGAGCTATAATTTTAATTTGCAGACTGATTTTTTGCATATTCGCCCATTCTCTAAGCAGAAAAGCTGCCCTATTGTATCACAGACCCGGCAAATATAAAACAGACAAAGATGCTTAAAATGATCTGTCAGACTAAAGAATAAGCCCGCCCTGTCGCAACACCTTCGGTGGTCTGACAGTAAAATCAGCAACCGTCGATGGCAAAGCCCCGGCAAGCACCCCGCCATCGACGAACCAGTCTATTTCATGTAAAAATTCACGGGCAATGTTTTCAGGGTCAATATCTGATGGGTCCCCTGAACGATTGGCACTGGTAGTAAGAAGCTTTACAGGCAAAGCAGCCAGCAACTGCAACAATTGAGCATGTGCCGGAATTCTTACTCCAAGAGTGGGAAAATCAAAACAACTCAGCGACTCGTGGTCAGGCTTTTTAAGAATAGCAGTCAATGCGCCGGGCCAATGTTCAAGCAAAACATCGTAAACTCCGGGCAAAATCTCAAAACCAATCTTTTTCAATTCTGCTATTTCGTGAATAAAAAGAATCAGAGGCTTGTGAGCGCTGCGATTTTTGATCTGGTAAATTCTAGAAACCGCTGCCTGCCGATTCGCGGCAACAGCGAACCCGTAAAGAGTATCTGTAGGCAGTATTGCAACAGCGCCATTCTGCATACTCACGCAGAATTCACCCAGCATTTTTTTATCTGTGAGAAGCTCTGGCATTGAAACTTTCTTCATTCAAAGTCTCCCAGTTTCAGAACAAAATACCGCTCACACCCGCAAAGGTCAGTGCCGGCCTCAAGCAGTATCCATCTGTCAGAGATAAGCCTTTTAATAGCCTCACGCTGGCCATGACCATGTTCAAACACCAGAATGCCACCGGCAACAAGAGCTTCAGCAGCCTGCCACAGGAGTTTTTCGATCAGTTCAAGACCAGAACTGCCGCCATCGAGAGCCAGATGCGGCTCAAAAGCACCGACCTCTGGCATCAGGCCGGCAATATCATCTTTACGGATATATGGCGGATTTGAAATAATTACATGAAGAGAATTAGAGGCAAAAGAGCTGAGAAGATCTGATTGCAAAAGACACACCCGTGAGCAAAGCCCAAGGTTTTGCAGGTTTAAAGAGGCGATCTTCAGTGCTTCAGCAGAAATATCTACCAGATACCCATGAGCGCCAGAAAATCTTCGGGCAAGCGCCAAACCGAGGATTCCGGTGCCGGTGCCAATATCGGCAAAATAAAAGTTCGATGTAAAATCAGATTTTTCGATCGCTTTGACAGCGGCCATAAAAACTTCTTCAGTTTCTGGTCTCGGAATTAAAGCCCCTCGGCCAACATTAACCTCAAAATCAAGAAAACTCCAGCTGCCCAGAATATACTGCAAAGGCTCATGTCGACATCTTCTCTCGACCAAACCGGCAAAAGCAGTTGAAAATTCTTCAGACGCCGCGTCATTCCAGTGAAGCGGCAATTTGCTGTTAGCAATACCCAACACCGTGGCCGCAAGACAGTCGGCATTGAAGTTAACATCATCTACACCTGCATCCGCGAGCAACTTGCGGGCCTCAACGATAAGCCCTCTGACCGTTCTATTGCTCATTAGAAAACTATAGAAGCAGGCTCACACATCTTCTTCTGCTTCAGCGAGTTTGCGCAGGTTATCTGCTTCTGTCAGAGCCGCAATAATGTCATCGATATCACCATCGATGATTTCATTAAGACGATAAACAGTAAGATTGATGCGATGGTCGGTAAGACGTTGTTGCGGAAAATTATAAGTTCGAATGCGCTCAGAGCGATCGCCGCTGCCGACCTGACTTCGCCTGTTTTCTGCCCGATCTTTATCACGCTGCATTCTCGCGTTGTCAAGCAATCGGGCTTTAAGAATACGCAGGGCCTTGGCCTTATTCTTATGCTGACTTTTTTCATCCTGACAGCTCACCATAATACCTGACGGCAGGTGAGTCACACGCACGGCAGAATCGGTTGTATTAACACTCTGGCCACCTGGGCCGGATGAGCGAAACACGTCTATTCTAAGGTCATTTTCATCAAAGTCGACATCCACGTCTTCAGCTTCCGGCAGTACCGCCACCGTCGCAGCTGATGTATGCACCCGCCCCGCAGCTTCTGTCTGCGGAACTCTTTGTACGCGGTGGACGCCACTTTCGAATTTAAGTTTACCGAACGCTCCGGCGCCCTGCACAGAAAAAACAACTTCTTTGATGCCACCAATGCCGGTATCATTCATGCTCATCAATTCGCATTTCCAGCCCTGGCGTTCTGCGTAACGCGAATACATGCGATAAAGGTCAGCCGCGAACAGAGCTGCTTCATCGCCGCCTGTGCCAGCGCGGATTTCGAATATGGTATTCTTGCCGTCATCTTCATCTTTAGGCACCAGCAAAAACTTAAGCCGGGCATCAAGTTTTTCGACTTCCGGCTGCAGCTCGGTTATTTCAAGCTCAGCCATTTCACGCATTTCAGGGTCTTTTTCGGCTTCAAGCATCTGCCTGGCTCCGTTGAGACTCTGCAGCATCGCGCAATACTGATGATAAGCCTCTACGACCGGCTCGAGTTCAGCTCTGCGCTTTGCCAGGCGCTGAAATTCGGCCTGATTGCCAATAACTTTCGGGTTTGAAAGCTTGTCAGTCAGTTCCTTGAAATTTGCCTCGATTGATTCAAGTTTATCAATCACAGAATCAAAGCCTTTCGAGCATTTTCTGGATAAGTTTCAGAAAATACGGCTGCGCAGCGGCGGCGGCGGCAATGACCTCTTCGTGATTTACTTCTTCGTAGCTTTCTCCGGTAGCCATATCGGTTATACAGCTGATGCCAAGAATTCTTTTTATACCACCATGCACGGCAACAATAACCTCAGGAACAGTCGACATGCCGACCGCATCGGCACCCATAGTTCTGAAAGCCCGAAGCTCCGCAGCCGTTTCGTAATTCGGACCACTCACGGCAACGTAAACTCCGCGTTCAACGGGCGCGCCGATTTCGCGACCAACCTTCATGGCCTCTTCGACCAGCGCTTTGGTATAAACACCCTGCATTGGAGGAAATCTTGGCCCCACGGTATCGTCATTAATGCCAATCAGCGGGTTGTCGCCCATTGAATTTATATGATCAGTCATGATCATCAGGTCGCCAACCTTAAAATTGCGGTTAAGACCACCGGAAGCATTAGTGATAATGAGGTCGCGAACACCAATGGCAAGCATCACCCTCATAGGAAAAGTGATTTCCTGCATTGAATAGCCTTCATAATAGTGAAATCGGCCCTGCATCGCCACGACGGTTTTTCCACCGGCTTCACCGATTACGAGCTTACCAGCATGCCCTTTTACTGTAGATATGGGAAAATGCGGAATCTGCTCATAGGGAATAGCGACGGCATTTTTGAGCTCATCAGCAAACTTGCCGAGCCCTGAGCCCAAAACCAGAGCAACCTGAGGCTTTACGTTAATTTTTTGATTTATATAATCAGCTGCCTGCTGAATCTTTACTTTGATTTCCATCTGTTTAGGTTTCCTTGTTAAAGCATAGTTGCCCCCGGGGCAGCAGAGAAGGGTAACACAGCACCATCAGGCATGTCAACGCCAACAAACCCCTTGCAGCGGTCAGAAAGAGTGCCAATTCAGGCGATATTTGACAAGGCTCCTGTATGGTATCATCCGCCCGAACATTACTGAAAGGCCCGGGCTAGAAAGCATCGCCATGTAATAGTTCCATTTTTCGTGGTTGTCGGCCATCTGGGATAAAACAGAAACCATGACTTCAAGGGCAGAAAGCCATCTGCCGCTTTCGACGAACACTTCAAAAAGCCCCAGTTTTGCAGCAAAATTTTCAGAGTCCGCCTCTAGAAGAAAAGCCAGGTCGTTGATCGCGCCAGAATAATCACCCTGACGACGACAGGCATCTGACCTCAGGAACCGGGCTTTCTGAGTTTCTTCGTATGCGAGAGATTCAGAAAAATCATTTTCAGCCGCTCGATATTTTTTCATTAAAAGCAGAAGACACCCGCGGTCCAGCGGGATATCCCATCTCTCAAGATTATACTTCATCGCCTCGTTAAACATCACAATCGACTCGCCAAGCTTATTCTGAAGCATAAAAATTCGCCCTAGACCATAATACCCGCCAAAAAAATCCGGATAAATAACCGTCAACTCTCTGTAATGCCCGACAGCTTCAGCCCAAAGCTTCTTTGTTTCTAAAAATCTGGCAAGCTGATGGCGCGCAAACTTATTGGCAGGGTCGAGTGCGAGAGAATGCTCAAAAAGACTTCCTGAATTGTTCCAGACAAGACAATAATTGCGAGAAAACGTTGCCAGCAATAAAACGACAAGTAGAGAAGCAAAAATAGGAAGGCGATCTGAAGAATCAAGAGCAGTCAGTCGTTTGACTACCGCGACTGCTGCCATCACTAACCCAAGCAGTGGAATATACATAAAATGCAAAGCCGCATAAAAATCATAGCCGACCTTGACAAGCCCAGACATGGGCAAAATATGAAGCAGATAGAACATTACAGCAACAGCCGCCAGACGACTTCGAACACTAACCAGTATTGCCATCATCACAAAAAGAAAAAAGCAGAGAGAACTGCAGACAAGCTTCCCCGACGAAAAAGGGTTTATCTCATAAGTAGCCGACAAATTAAGAGGCACCAGAGTTTTGGCAACATAAAACACAATACTGCTACCAGCTGTTTTCCAGTTCAAACCACCGGTTTCAGAAACGCGAATTTCTCCATGCGCCGCATAGAGGGTTGTAAAAAGTAAAAAACCCGCCAGCAGAAAAGCTGCTATTTTTTCAGTGACGAGCTTCCAGGAAAAGGGTCTTTCTTTCAGCCAGTCAAGCAAAAACCAGGTAAACGGCAGAAGAAACGCCAGGGTTTTCGACAATCCCGAAAGCAACATCAAAAATAGCGCAAAAGCCATATCTCGGCGACGTTCTGTCTGCAAATATCGCAAATAGGCAACTGAAGAGGCAAAATAAAAAAGGGCATGCAACAGATTGCGCCGTTCAAGCACCCAGGCAACAGTCTCGACCTGTACAGGATGAACAGACCACAAAGCCGCAATCAACCAGCTTGTCAGCATATTTTTTGTAATAAAAAAGGCCAGAAAATAAACCACCATCGCACAGGCAATATGCAGAAGCAGGTTTATCAAGTGCGAAACAGCGCTGTTGAAGCCAAAAACATTATATTCAAACCAGAAACTGAGCACACTCAGGGGGGTATACTGATTTGTCTCGAACGATGTAAATATATTTTTGAGAGCACCAATTGTCAGTGGTGCCCTGATCATCGGGTTGTTAAGAATTACTATATCTTCGTCAAAAAGCAGATAATCAGCTTCAATAACCGATGCAAACACAAAAATCAGCAGAAAACATAATGCAAATAAAAGATAACGGTGGGCAGCAGGCATCAGCGCACCTCAGAGACAGCGTCAAAATAAAAAATCGCAACAATACAACTCCAGCCAGAGTCAGCCATCTTGATCTTATAATGACGAAGGCGATGCGTGATCAGGCTGTTGTATGGCATCATACGACTGAGCATCAGCGAAAAAGATGGAGTAGAAAACGCTTCACGGTATTCATCCCATTTTTGCGGGTGATCAGCGATCTGAGAAAAAATAGATAAAACGATTTCGAGAGCCTGCAGCCATCTCCCGCCTTCGACAAACAGTTCAAAAAGCCCAATCTTTGCAGCGAAATTTTCTGTATCTACCGCTAGAATCAATGCCATATCGCCGAGTGCACCTGAATAGTCGCCTTGATGACGGCGAGCAGAAGAGCGCAGAAATCTGACATTCTGATTTTCTTTATAAGCGAGCGATTGAGAAAAATCATTTTCGGCAGCCCGGTATTTTCTGTCTAAAAACAGTATATAGCCACGGTCGCAAAGAACATCCGCCCGTCGGGGATCGCATTGCAGAGCTTTATCAAAAAGTCTCAGCGCCTTATCTGTTTTATCAAGAGTCATAAGAACGCGGCCCAGGCCGTGGTAACCAACATAAAAGTTCGGATAATGAGCTATAAGTTCTCTATAATTAAGAGCTGCTTCATCGAAGCGCATCTTCATTTCGAGATAATTGGCCAGTTGACGACGGGCAAAACCATTGTTGGGATCATGTTTAAGACAGTGCTTAAAAAGAGTTTCGGTATTGTACCAGACATGGCACAAATCATAAGATATTGTCGCCAGCATCATTACCGCCAGCAATCCAGCAAAAACGGTGAATGCGCTTTTCTGCCACGCTTTTTGCAGATCTTTCAAAAGAGCCACCGCTGCGATAATTATACCCAATAATGGGATATACATAAAATGCAGAGCCGCATAAAACTGGTAACCAACTCTTACCAGTCCCGAGAGCGGCAAAATATGAAACAGATAAAACAGCACGGCAAAAGCCACTAATCGACGGCGGCGGCATATAAATAACGCAAACACAACACATAAAGCAAAATAAAAATAAGCCCCGACAAAGGTTTCTGCCCCGAACCTGTTTATTTCATATGTTGCCGAAAAATTCAGCGGCAATAAAGCTTTTGCAACATAAAAGCTTATGTTGTAAGCAGCAATGCGCCAATTTAAAATTCCCTGCCCAGAATCCGCAATTCCACCATGGGCGGCATAAAGCGTGATGAACAAAAGAACAGCCGCCAACACAAAAGCGGGCAATTTTTCGGTAATAAGTTTCCACGATAAATGCCGCGCTTTCAGCCAGTCGATTAAAAGCCAGCAAAAAGGCAAAAAGAAAGCAAGGGTCTTTGATAGACCAGAAAAAAGCATAAAAACAGTTGCCAACAGAATATGCGCCCGACGGGCAGTCACCAGATAGCGCAAATATGCCGCGAGCGAAGCAAAATAAAACATGCCGTGCAGCAAGTTTCGCCGTTCAAGCACCCATGCGACACTTTCGACCTGAACCGGGTGCAATGACCACAATGCAGCAATCAACCAGCTGGTCAAAGCATTTTCTGTAAGCAGCAGAGCGATAAAATAGACAATCGTCGCACAGACAATGTGCAGAAGCAGGTTTATCAAATGCGAAACCGCACTGTTAAATCCAAAAATATTATATTCAAGCCAGAAACTTAGCGCACTGAGGGGGGCATACTGGTTTGAGTTGAAAGTAGTAAGAATATTTACCAGCGCATCACCCGAAAGTGGAGCAGTTATCAGTGGATTTTCCAGAATAACTTTATCTTCATCAAACAAAACATAGTCTGCCTCAAGAACCGAGGCAAACGTACAAATAAGCAGAAACCAGAGAATGAAAAGCAGATAGCGATGATTCTCAGAAAGCTTAGTTAAGATAGAATTTAACATTTGAGCCACTCTTTCTGCCAGAGGGCGAACATAAACAGTGCCCAGAGACGGTAGCCATTGTCTTTTACACGATTGCGGTGATCGTCATAGAGGCCCATGATTTTTGTCGTATCAGGAAAAAACTCTCTAAAAGCTGCATCATGAATACAATCAGCAAATACTCCGGCCAGAGGCCCCTCAAGCCAGACCGAAACAGGACTGCCAAAGCCCTCTTTTTTTCTTTTGAGAACTTCGCGGGGAAGCAGCCCCGAAAGCTTTTTTCGCAGCATTGTTTTGCCGCGAAAAAGATCAAACTTGTGCTTTTCAGGAATAGTAAATGCAGCTTCGACCAGGCGATAATCAAGAAACGGCGCCCTAACTTCGAGAGTGCAGGCCATTGAAGCCTGATCGGCCTTATAAAGAATATCGTCAACCAGCCATGTTTGCATATCAACAACTGCCTGTTGCTGCAATACGGGCAAATCACTGACACCGTCGAACAAAGTCGAAAACTTCTGCCAGGTCTGGTAATTGGCCAGTTCATTGCAGACATCCCGGCTGAGAAGTTCTTGTTTTTCGGCTTCGGTAAACAACAGTCGCCATGAAAAATGACTCTCTTGCGGCGGCAAATGCGCGAATTCAAAAAATTGCCGCAATTTATAATGCGTTGAAACTTTCCCGCGGTCGGCAGGAATAAGCTTCATAAAACTACTCCCGGCTTTCAGCAGGCTGCCCCAGAAAGGGATTGAGCGGAATCCCATCAATGCAAACAAGTCTGCACGCCTGGTTTCGTAACCGGCAAAAAGTTCATCGCCGCCATCGCCACACAGAACCGTTCTGATGCTGCTGCTCGCATTGTTGCAAAGCTGGTAAAAGGGAAGCGCAGAGGTATCAGCAAAGGGCTGGTCAAAATATTTTACCAGCTTCTGCAAAAAGGTAATATCGGGCTCACAGAAAAAATCTACCTGATTGCCCAGCTTTAACCCACCAGCAAACCTGGCCGCAGCGCCAGACTCGTCGTAGGCTTTTTCACAAAAACCAATAGTAAAAGTTTGCAGATTCGGGCATTTTTGGGCGGCTAAAGCCGTTACAGCAGCAGAATCTATGCCGCCGCTCAAAAACGAACCAACCGGCACATCACTTATAAGGCGGTAGTCTACGGCAGACCCCAACAGATCGATGATCTCGCCATCACCTGCAGCCTTACCAGACGCGATCTTGTCTGACAAACTCCAGTAACAAAATTTTTGCATGCCGTTTTCGCCGACCACCAGGTAATGACCAGGCTCAAGCTTTTGCACAGCAGCGTAAATAGTCGATGTGCCAGTGACATAACCAAGAGAAAGATAATCGGATAGTGCCATTAAATCAGGCTTGGAAGCAACCGAAGGGTGTCTTAAAAGAGCCTTGGCTTCTGAAGCAAACGCAAAAGCTCCTGCATTATGCCAATAGTAGAAAGGCTTGACTCCCAGACGGTCACGCACACAAAAAAGCACTTTTTTGCGTCTGTCATAGACAGAAAAAGCATACATGCCGTTTAAACGATTGAGACAGGCCGGGCCTTCCCTGGCCCACAATTCCAGGAGTATTTCGGTGTCTGAGGTCGTAACAGGCAAAAAGTCAGCAAGACCAGACCTTAACTCGTGAAAATTGTATATTTCGCCATTAAATACAATTACATATCTGCCATCAGCAGAAATCATCGGCTGATCTGATCTATGATCAAGATCCAGAATAGAAAGCCTTTGGTGACCAAGAGCTATTGGAGCTTCAACAAAGAAACCACTTGCATCATTGCCTCGATGACTGATACTGTCAGCCATCGTTCTGATTAACTCGGCAGCCCGGCCCTCAGAAAAGTGGCCTTTAAAGCCGCATATGCCACACATATATGCTCAGTGCCGCCACTTCAACAATTTTTGCGCCAGAAAAAACACTTCGGCTTCAAGCAGAAATCCAGAAAAACCTGATTTAAAACGAAATTTCGCCAATGGTTGATAGAGCTTAGATGCAAATTTGATCAGTTGATCCTTTAAAGAGCCAGTCTGAAGCAGCAGAGAAGCCTTATCATCAACAAAATAAGCGACAACCTGAAGCATTCTTATAAAACGCAATATTTCTTCTGAGAGCCATGGTGCTGAAGCACTCTGTTCGATTTCTGAGTTGATCCATTCTTCGAGAGTAGCCGGCGAACCGTAGCCCATTGTTCGGGCTTTTTCTCCAAGAACAGAACCGGGAACCACCCGAAAAATATTTGGCTGAAATATGAAACAGCGGGGGTTTTCTCTTATCAGCTGCATCAAAAGTCGAGTTGTCATCTTTATTTCTTCGAGAGTCTCGGTTGGAGTGCCCACTATCCAGTTATATGCAGCAATCAATTTTTTGTGCCGGGCCAGTTTGCGATTGATCTCAATGATATCCCCTACCGTTATCCCCTTCTGAAACAGATCTAGAACCCGCTGGCACCCTGACTCAACGCCAACGTGCAACATTTCGGTCCCAGTTTCGCTGAGCAAATCAAGAAACTCGTCGTCCATTCTCTTGATTTCATCGACGCGAGCGCCTCTAAAGCTAAGCTTGATCTTGATTTTACGGTCTTTGAGAAGCAAAACGATAGCCCGAATGTGTTCAAGATTTACAAAAGAGTCATCATCATAAAAATAGATGGTAGTGGCGCCATATTTTTTTTGCAGAAACTCAATATGATCAGCAACTTCTTTGGCCGGCAAAGGTGTCCATTTTGGTGAAAAAGTGCGATAAAGAGCGGGCGACACACAAAATGCGCAGCGATATGGGCACCCATAGGCGCTATAAATAGGAAAAACGCGTTCGTTTGCCCCGATCTGGCCATAAACCGAATAATCTGTTATCAGATCATATGGAAGATCAGTGTAAGCAACATGCTCAAACCCCTGAAACTTCTCGTT
>SABV01000297.1 GCA_009928855.1 Erysipelotrichia bacterium
AGAATATCAAACACCCTTTTGGCGCGAATATAAGCATCCTGGCGCTTCGGATCTTCCCGGTAATCCTTCAGAAACTCAGGAAAATGGTGAAACAGGTGTTTCTTGTAAATCGGTAGTTCGTATGGCAGTGATCCATCGATAATATGATCTACTGAGCCGAGAAACGGTATAATATGCTGTATTTCAGAGCGTCTGACGTAGTGCCAATGCTCAAGAGTCTGCCTGGGGTTGTAACTGCGATGCCATGAATCTCGAACCATTCGGCGCAACAGGCGCACGTCTGTCCAGCGAATCAGCTCTCCGTTTCTGTTTTTGATCTGGCAAAGAGTCTCGATATAAAGCTTGAATTTCTTTTCATCGCTTACACTGCTTGTCATCGGGGCATAAAGACCATGCAAACTGTCGAGCAAAAGAATCTGGTTCTTTTCAAGACGCATGGGGTCTGTTTCAGCCTCACGTTTGCCGGTTTTAAAATTATATCTGGGCATCTGAATAGTCTTGCCATCGAGCAGATCTGCAAGATGGCGATTAATCAGCTCCAGATCAAGAGCTTCCGGGGTTTCAAAATCATAATCACCAAATTCATCACGCGGATGGTGCTCAAGATCAAAATAGTAGTTATCCAGCTCCATCGATACAAGCTCATAACCCTGCCTTTGCAGATGTTCACCTATCTTTATGGTGGTTGTGGTTTTGCCTGAGCTTGACGGCCCTGCAATGATGACGATTCTGACCTTGTCTTTACGGGCAATGATCTTTTCAGCAGCAGAAGCAATATCTGCATCGTATTTTGCTGTAACTTCCTTTACCAGGTCAGGATAAGTGCCATTCTCGATGCGTTCGTTGATTTTGTCGATGCTGAAACAATTATGATCGATCGACCAGTTGAGAACCTGCCAGATCTTTTTATAGGGAATATTGCCGGCAGAGCTGCTGATCTGTTTCTCGATGCCCTGGCGCAACTTGTTGTGTTCGTGACGAAAGAGAATAAACGACTTCGCCGTTCTGGCATGACCTGATTCGATCAATTCTTTTTCGATAAGGTCCTGAACTTCTTCGACACTTGGGTATGCCGGGGGTTGCTTGCTCAACTCAAGGTGATGCACAATCTTTTCGGCAAGAATTTCAGCCAGACGTCGATCCTCGCCACCAACTTCCACGGCAGCCTTGAAAATCGCATTTACGATTTTCTCCTTATCGAAAGGCACAATCTGACCATTTCTTTTAACAATTTTCTCGACCGATGCGGTCTTTGGGCTCATTCTATTTCCCCTTTCCAGACGGTATAAAACCGAGGGTGCTGCAGACTGCTGTTTCTCGCCTGAGCCAACCCTCATCTGCCAGATTAATTGTTGTCGTTAACAATTTTATAGACGACAGCAAGATTGCCAAGAACACTGGCAATGTTCGACCAGTCCTTAAGTGCATCAGGTCTGACAAGCCTTGGTTTTGGCGGAACCAGAACAATGTCGCCGCGCTCTATTTTTCTGATATTGCGCATTCTGAATACTTCACCGTTAGCCCTGACGACAATAGTTCTGCGATGGTCAGAATGGGCGTTGAAGCCGCCAGCACGGTTTATGTAATAACCTGCAGAGCGCCCCAGGTTAAACAGAATCGTAGTCGGATTCATGACTGCACCGAGAACCGAAACAGTGCTCGGAATAACAGGAACCGTAATTTGATCACCCGCTGCCAGTGTAAGATCTTCAAAAGCTTCGGCTTTGCCATCAAGAATTTTTTTAACCGGCACAGGAATACGCATCATCTTGTTTTTTAAGCTTTGCGAACGCATTTCGATGCCTGCATAATCTGAAGTCTGCGAAGCGGAAATTTTCTGAACCAATCCAGCCGTTTTCTGATCAGAGGCTTCCAATGCCTGCTCTTCTGCTTTTTCGCCTTCTACTTCAGCTTTAATACTTTTGAGATCATCGATTTTGGCGCCAGAACGTAAAAGATCGGCACGCAGATCGAGAGTAGCCTGCCTGAAAAGCTCTGCCTGAACATTTTCGGTAATTTCAAGCTGATTCTCAGAAGTAATATTCTCAATTTTTCGCATAAACACAGTGCCTTCGGCAAACGCCTGATCTGTCAGGCCGCCGGCACGCTTAATCAGACTGCTCAATTTTTCGCCGCGGTAAGCCAGCGCGTAAGGACCGGGGCGCTTCACCTGGCCCTTAAGAATGACAATTTCAGGCTCTATCAGGTCACCGCCTCTTGCAAGAACGCTGACTCTATCTAGAGGTTTTAATTCAACATTGTCAGAAACCGTTGCATTGCTCAGCGCGGCCTGTACGTTCGCCTTGATCAGATCGCTCCTGTCAGATCCTGAGACTCTGGCAATTTCAGCATCTACCGCTGCATCTGCAGAAAGACCATTGGCATTGAGCACCAGATCGGCCAGCCTCATACCATCGCGATAAATGTATTGCCCCGGGCGGCGGACTGCACCGCCGATATATACAACTCTGGTATCAGCGGTAATATCTGCTTCAGCGAACACCCGCACTCGATCCATCGCTTTAAGATTGATGTTCTGATCTTTGTCACCCATAAGAGCAAACTTTACATTAAACGCAATGATTTCTTCACGACCACCTTCAACAGTGCGCAGAATCTGCCCATGTTCAAAATTGGCCTGTTCTTTAACGATGCCACCGGCTCGGTTTATAAGATCGGCAACTGTAAGTTTATCGGCAAAAGAATAGCTACCAGGCTTCGCAACAGCGCCCTCAATGGTTACATGGTTTCCAACCTGCTCTATTGCCCTGTCTACAACAATCTCGTCACCATTCATCAGCATGAATTTTTCTAATGCCGACGGGTCGTTAAGACTCACGTCAAATGAATGGCGCTGCTTATCGCCAGTCCAACGAGTAACTTTAACACGCCCTGAATAAGCTCCCGGCTGCACATTGCCGGCCATAATCAAAGCTGCTGCCAAAGAGGTATCTGCATTGATTTCATAAATTGCAGGGCGGGTAACCATACCGCTTATTTTTACCAACGAAGCGCTTACCGGAACAAATACAGTGTCTCCATTTTTCAGAGGCAGATCCTGACTGCGATCGCCAGAAAGCAGATAAAGATATAAATCTATCTCTTTGGCGTTACCAAGGTTGTCAAGCACTCGGATATTTCTCATGGAACCACGCATTGTCGGGCCACCAGCCTGATACAAAGCAGTAAAAGCAGTAGCAAGACCAGAAATTGCCATGGCACCCGGTTTTTCTACTTCCCCTACGACAAAAATCTGAATAGTGCGAACCCTGGTAAGAGTTACCTCACCCTTAAAATGCTTGAACTTCTCAGAAAGACGGCCAAGAACCATCTGTTTAAATTCGCCAACGGTGAGCCCGGAAACCCCAAGAACCCCAAGAATCGGCACATATACCTGACCTTCAGGATTGACTTGAACATCATAAACAGTCTCATCACCGAGGTCAGACCAGACGATGATTTTGAGCTCGTCACCAGGCCCCAGTTGATAGTTCGATGGAGCTGAGCCAGAAAACAAACTCGCCTGAGAAATGACCCCTTCTTCAAAAAACTCTTTACCAAAATTGGTTAACGATTCTTCTGTTGCTATTCGAATCTGCACTTCTTTATCGATTTCGGCCTGATCCATGGGCTTTGCCTGCACAGCCGGAAGGTTCACTCTTTCGACATATGGTGCCTGTGGATCTGCATAAAGTTTTGCAGTATCTGACAATGTTTTTTCTTTGACAACTTCAGCTCTGGTTTTTTCATACAAAGTCTTTTTAAGCTGTTGCAGACGACTTTTGTAATACTCGGGGCTGTTTTTATCAACCTCAGCCACGGCCGCAGCGTTATTGATAACCGCTTTGTTATTAAAATTCTGGTTGTCATTTTGCGCTGTGACAGCAGATACAACTAATAAAAAAGAAAAAACAAGCAAAAGAAAACGTTTCATTAAATCACCTGAATTGAGATTTTGCATATCTATTCGGCCTGTAACCCATAATAATTAACACAGCGCCTGATTTTAGTACAGCATATCAACAGAGTCAACATATTAAACTTATTCGCCGGCAACAAAGGCATTCTCGACATGCTCGATCAAAGGCTTATCTTCAGAACATTCAAACCTTACACCAACGAGGTCGAAACGACAGCGAACGTCCTCAGAAATCTTATTGCGCGCCAGGTAATGCCTTGCCATTCTCTCTATCTGACGACGCTTTTTATAATCTACTGTCTCCAGCGGGGTTCCGTGCTCAAATTTGGTTTTGCTCCTCACTTCTACAAAAACGAGAATATCAGCGTCATACATGACCAGGTCAATTTCGCCATAACGCAGCCGGTAATTACGGCAAACAAGGCGATAACCCTTATCAGTCAGGTAGGCACATGCGATTTCTTCGCCA
>SABV01000298.1 GCA_009928855.1 Erysipelotrichia bacterium
GGGTTTTTTATTTCATGGGCAACGCTGGCTGCCAGCTGCCCTATTGAACTTAGTTTGTCGGCATGATAAAGCTGTTGTTCAATAATTTTGCGTTGCGTGATATTGCTGAGGGTTAGAATAAGACCGTAGGGTTTTTGCTCATTGTCTAGTAATGCTGAAAACTCACCTTGTAGAACCTTATTGCCTCTACGATTGCCGAGATCGATTTCGATTTCAAATTGTTGATCGTTGCCAGAATTTTTACGCAGCCGCCATGCTCTGAGCAATTCTGTTCTCGAGCTGTGCCTGAGTTTTTTCAGAAAACTTTTTAATGACATGCCTTCAAGTGACGGATACAGTTCGCTGAATTCATGCATCGCAGCCTGGTTGGCTGTTTCTATATGCCCGGCCAGGTTCCAGGTGATGACGCAGGTTCTTAAACTGCCAAGAATATTTTGAATGTAGTTCGCCATCTTTTCGATGCGTTCAAGGTAATGTTGCAGATGATCGCTGTTCTGTTTCAAACGACTGGCCATCCGGTTAAAAGAACGGGCCAGGTTTCCCAGTTCATCACCTTGAAAAGAAGATATTTGAAAACCCAGATCGCCATCGGCAATAATATTGGCGCCATCTCGAAGTTCTCGTATTCTTGAGATAAGAACCTTTTCTGAAAAAATAATTGAAATAAGGAGCGCGATTACCAGAATCCAGGCGGTTACACTGAGATTCTGTGTTCGCGCATGTTCTACCAGAGAAAGCATCTTTTCCTGCGACACGCCCAGGTAGATAATCATTGGATCGCCTTCAACCGTTTTTTCCAGAACTACGCGGCCAATAGAATAGATATTTTTGCCGAATGCCACGCGAAAAATGTCTTCTTTACGATCACTGTTGCGAAAATGTTCCTTGCTCAGCTCTTGCCGACTTGCGTCAGAGAGCGAAGAGGTCACTATAGATTCTTTTATTGCTATCGATGCTTCGGCCTGCAGGTTTCTGGCAATTCTTTTCATTCTGGTGTCATCGAGTTTTCGGCTTAAAGAAAGGCGGCCGATAAACTCTCCCTGCTTGTGAATTGGCACCTGAGCGGTGACAAACAGCCCTGCGTTATCGTATTTAATTTCAATTAACGAAAGATTCATACTGGTATCATTCATGTCGAGGGGGTGGCCTGTACGGCTTTCCTCTTTATTGCTCGAAATAAACTGGCCGCTTCTCAGGGTAACGTCAAGACTGTGAAAACCTGTTTTGGCGATGAGTCGCTCTATTTCTTTCTGCAAAAGATTGTTCAATCCGTAGGTCGAAAAGTTGATGATCTTCTCTGACTCAGCATAAAGCATGGCGTTGTTGAGCAACTGGTTTTTTTCTGATTGCCAGTATGATTTAATTGATTCACGTACCAGCTCAAGACGTTGTTGAAAAATCTCGCGGGTTTTTTCATGAATTAGAGAGGTTGAGCTTTCATTAATAATTAGAGTCAGACTGCTGATCAGCAGAAAAAGAAGTATGATGACCTTGAGTCGAAGCGATATGTAAAGGTTTTTCACAGTTCACCCATTATCATAGAATCGTATTGTTCTGCATATTTGTCTTTTATCCAGGCAGATTCAGAGGCAAAGTTCTGGTCGATAAAACTGAAAGAGTCTGTAGCATTTGTTACAGAAAAAGCATGTGCGGTAAACGGCTTTGCTGAGACAGGCTGCCACATATTAAAACGCATTCTTGGAATTTTGGCAGAGCCATCAAATGTTGGAAATGGCATCAGCATCGATTTCCCCATCTCATTTTCTGCGAGTTGCCTGTTTTGTAGATAATCAACAGGCACCCAGTGAGACACGAACTCTGCATCAGCTTCAGAAAAAACATTCATGGCGAGTGCCAGGTCTGCTTCAAATGAAAAGGGGTTTAGAAGCTCGTTTTCAATTGCTCCGTAGAGAATAGATGCCGCCTTTGAGCGCTGCCAAAAGGCTTTTTTGTTAATACTCTGGTCGGGAAGTGTGCTCGCTGGCTTCTTATCCAAAAGAAGGCAGAAGTTGCGTAACGTGTTTTTCGAGCAAAGTGGTTCAAACCACGGAAAATGGTTCGGATTGGTCTGTTTGAGCTTTGCAACGAGCTGGGCAAATTTTTCAAGGGTTAATGTCGGTGTGTCGATCATTTTCAGTGCTTCACCGCGCACCGCCAGCAGCCATACCAGTTCGAGCGAAAAACTGGCCTGAGAGTAGTCCGGTGCAAGTAACGCGGGGTTGATTCCTTCTTCTACAAGAAGCAGAATACCTGGGTCATCGTTTTTGAGGTTTTCAAGGTCATCTGCCGGTTGAAACTCGATGTGGCATGGTTTGCCGCTTTTTTGTTCGTAGCTTTTGCGTATCATTTCAAACAATGGTGGTGCAAAATCAATTCGTGAAATAATTTTAATTCTGTCATGAGTCTGGGCCGCCAGATTACAGACGCTACCAGCAAAAGACAGACAGGCTATAACAAGCAAAAAAACAGTTCTTTGCAGATATTTCATAAATAGAGAATATCACAGCATTCAGGCAAGATTAAGCATTTATTAACTTCTTATAATTACTGGTGTTTTTTTGCCGATAATCACAATATATGAAAGCGTTTATTAACAATAGACTTGTTTTGAGTTTTTTATTGAGTTTTGCTTTTCCGGTCATGACTTTGGCAGCCTCGCTTGCTGGTTCATTAAAAATGCCGTCGGGTGAGTTTTGTGCAGCAGAAAAGTTAGAGGTGAATAAATACACTGGTTCTGAAGAAAATTTCATAAACGACAATTTTGCCAGCCTCGGTGCATATTACGGCAGGCCCAGCCTTCTCAAACTTCTCGGCGGCAGCCGTAAAGTGATTCTTACTTTTGATGATGGGCCACATCCGCGCACTACTCCACAGGTTCTTGAGATTCTAAGGCGGCGCAATGTGAAGGCGATATTTTTTGTGCTTGGCCTGCAGGCACAAAAGTTTCCTGAGCTTGTAAAACAGATTTACGATGAGGGTCATATCATTGGTAATCATTCATTTGGCCATAAAAACCTGGCGCAGTTAAGCGAAGAAAAACTGCGTGAAGAGATCGGAAAAACCAGCAGACTTATCGAGTCTATTACCGGAAAAAGACCCGAATATCTCAGGCCGCCGTATGGAGCAATGAACAAGAATGTTCTAAGAGTGGCTCAAAGTGAAGGAATGAAGATCGTTCTCTGGACGGTTGATCCTAAAGACTGGCAGAGCAAGAACGAAACCGCAATACTTAAAAGCTTAGACCGGCAGCTTGGTTTTAATAACGGTGATTTTCGAGGTGGAGCTGTGCTGCTGCATGATATTTATCCCTCTACTGTTCGTGCTCTGCAGCCAATGCTCGATCGTATGGCGACCCATGAATATCTCATTACCAGCATTGACAAACTTGATGCCGGTTCTGCGGGTTTCTGGGCGGCAGCATCGCCGAGCTTGCTTCGCAGTTCTTTTTTTTACAAAGCTTTTGACCCTGAAGTAACAGGAAATCAATTACTGGTAAGTATGTTTAAAAAAAAGCCCCGGGTTGAAAAATCGCACATGGCAATTTTGAAGGCTCATAAGAGCGGCAACCTGCTGGCATACCTCATTAAAAACCATTTTAACGGTTAGAATACTGCAGGATTATTGTTTTAAAACAGATGGTATGACCGGCTCTTTTGAGTCGGTCATAGTTTTATGAGCTTGATCGAACTTTGTTTGCAGCGAAACTATTTTGGGGTTGCTTATCAGCGAATGAATTTCATAAACAGTCAGAGGGGCGTCGAGTCCCCTTATTCGTTGGTTTTCGCGCTTAACAAACTTACAGGTTTCTCGTGGTAGATTTTTAAAGGTTTCTTCGTCTACCAGAATTCTGCTGCCTGTTTCTTTGTTGAGCGCTTCGAGTCTTGAGGCGAGGTTAACGGTTGTGCCCATTACCGTGAATTCCTGGCGTCTGGTAGAGCCAATATTGCCGGCCAGAACCGGACCTGTAGCTATGCCTATTCTGATGTTAAAATTCTCTATGCCACGAGAAGCCCAGTCAATGCGCAGTTTATCGAGTTCTTCGAGCATGCTGCACGCTGCTTCTACGGCATTCTGAGATGGGCATTCAAGATCGCTTAATACCCCGAATCTTGCCATAACCGCATCTCCGATAAATTTGTCAATTTCGCCCTGATTGTTAAGAACAACTTCTGTCATGCGCGACAGATACTCGTTCATCAACATGACAACTTCTTTTGGAGAGAATTTTGAACTGAAGGCGGTAAAGCCGGCAATGTCAGAGAAAAGAATGGCAGCTGTCTTGTTGACGCCCCCCAGATCTATTTTTTCAGGATTTTTTAATATGTTTTCAATTAGCTCTGCCGAAGTATATCGTGAGAAAATTTCGTGCAGGCGCCGTTTTTCTG